>JAKBCI010000190.1 GCA_021807965.1 Actinomycetes bacterium | reverse complement strand
CTCGAACATCAGCACGCCCGAGAGCAGCACCGAGCCCGGATTCACCTTGTCGAGGCCGGCGTACTTCGGCGCCGTGCCGTGGGTCGCCTCGAAGATGCCGTGCCCGGTGACGTAGTTGATGTTCGCGCCCGGAGCGATGCCGATGCCCCCGACCTGCGCCGCGAGAGCGTCCGAAAGGTAGTCGCCGTTCAAGTTGGTCGACGCGATCACGTCGAATTCGGCGGGGCGCGTCAGCACCTGTTGAAAGATGATGTCAGCGATCGCGTCCTTCACGAGAATCTTCTCGCCGGGCTGGCCCCCGCAGTCGTCCCACCCCACCGCGACGTCGGCGAACTCCTCGCGCACCAGCTGATAGCCCCACTTCATGAAGGCGCCCTCGGTGAACTTCTGAATATTGCCCTTGTGCATGAAGGTGACGCTGCGGCGCCGGTGGTCAACCGCATACTTGATGGCGGCTCGAATCAGGCGATCGGAACCCGACTTCGAGATCGGCTTGACGCCGATGCCGCTCATCGCCTTGATGTCCCACCCGAATGCGTCGTGCAAGAAAGACCGCATCGTCTCGGCCTTGTCGCTGCCGGCTTCGACCTCGAGTCCCGCGTAGACGTCCTCGGTGTTCTCGCGAAAAATCACCATATCGACCAGTTCGGGGTGCTTCACCGGCGATGGCACGCCTTCAAACCAGCGAACCGGACGAAGACAGACGTAAAGGTCGAGGATCTGGCGAAGGGCCACGTTGAGTGAGCGAAAGCCGCCACCGATGGGCGTGGTGAGTGGACCCTTGATGCCGATGAGGTGATCGCGAAAGTCAACGATCGTCTGCTCGGGGAGCCAGTCCCCGGTCTCGTTGAAGGCCTTCTCGCCGGCGAGGACCTCTTTCCACTCAATCGTCTTGCCGTGGCGCGCCGCGGCCGCGTCCAAGACGAGCTTCGCCGCGGGCCAGATGTCCACGCCGGTGCCGTCACCCTCGATGAAGGGGATGATGGGATTGTCAGGAACTTGCAGCACGCCCGAAGCGCTCATCGTGATCTTCTCAGCCATGGCCTCATCCTAGAACGCGTAGCGATAGCTGGATTTGGGCCAAAGGTCCCGCCCGAGACACGTTGAGGTCCCCAGACCACGCCGGTGGCTCCGAAGTCGACGGCCTCGTTGCGCAGCGAAGCCACCAGCTCGCCGAATCCTTTGGCGGTGGCGGAGAAACACCGTTGAACGACGTCGAAGGACTACGGGGGACTAGTAGGGATGCCCGACACGGCATGCGACGACGTGCGGCTGTGCACGTCGCGACCCGATACCGGACCGCGTTTTCGTCTGATCGGAACGTCCTCTCCTTGTCCCGATCCACTGCCGACGGAGAGGACCAGGCCATGCGAATCCTGGAGTTCGTACTGGAGTTTCACGTGACTACCTCGCTGACCGACTGGCGCGAAGCCCATCTGCTTGAACGCAGTAACGGTCTCGTTACCGAAACCTCGGGTAGCGCGGGGCTCACGCAAGAAGCAAGACAGTGGTGATGACCGGTCGCTCTATTGAGTCGGAAAGATCCTCCCCTTCGAAGTACAAGCCCAACGCTTCTTCGAGATTCGCGACAGCCTCATCAACAGTCTCACCTTGACTGACTACGTCGACGTCAAGGCACCTGGCGACATACCGAGGCGCTTCGTGGGTGACTGCGACAGTGAACTTCATAATTCAAATCGTGCAAGCGGCCGGTGTCATCAGACCCGGTTCCTATTCTGTTCCGGAGTGGACCTTGGGTCACACAATACGTGCCCAGTTCGGGCGAGTACCGATTCAAGAATCTACGTGTCACACTCAGTTTTAGCAATCCGACCGGCCCGACAGAGATCAATCGCTCAGCGAGCACTCACGCCCTGGCCATCGGCGACGACGGCGGCGGTATCGATCGACCACTCAACGAGGCAGCCTCAAGCCACGCAGCAATTGCAACCTCGACTTCGGCCACGGCGTCGTGCGGCGTGTCGCCTAGCGCCGAGCAATAAGACAGGTCCGCGACGTCGGCCACCCACGCTTCATCGTCGTTGCTCCAGAACACGTTGATCGGATAGACCGAAAGCGTCACCCGCTCTCCTCGATTGCCAACTCATACCGTTTCACCAGAGAACTGAGTTGGCGAAGTTGATAGGACTTCGCCTGAACCCGCCGATCGTGCAGGTTCACCTGTTGGGGAATATCGAGTCGCTCGTACAGGTGATGGCCGCCAGTTGCTCTCACTTCTTCGAAGCCAAGCGCCTCGAGCAGTAGTTGCGCATCTGAGAAGTCAACATTCGTAACCGCTCCGCTCGCCAGTCGAACAAGGAGTCTGGACGGCTTTATTGACCGCGATGGTATCGAGCCGCGGTGCCTTCCTCGCTAGCCGACCTTGCGGGTGACGACAAGCAAGGTTACCAACCATCAAAGCGTCGATTCGGAGTGGGCGCCGCTAGCTCGAACCGCGCATTCGCACGCGGATGACCACAGCGAGTGGTCAACCGACCCGGCGCTCGCCACCAGCGTCGCCCGATTCGAAGAGCGTTCGGTGAATCTCCCGCGTCGCCGTCGACCGGTTGAGCGTGTAAAAGTGCAGGCCCGGCGCGCCGCGGGCGACTAACTCAGTCGCGAGCACCGTAGCGGCGGCTATCCCCTCGGCCCGAACCGCGCGGGCGCCACCCCGGTCATCGGCGTCGCGCAGCCGCGCGACGAGCTCGTCGGGCACCGCCGCGCCCATGGTCGCCATGCGATCGACGCTGGCCAGACTCGTCACGGGCATGATGCCGGGCAGCACTGGACGTTCGACGCCGAGCGACGCCAACTCATCGACGAGCTCGCTCCATTCGTCGGCGCGAAAGAAGAACTGCGTGACGGCGAAGTCCGCCCGATCGAGCTTCTCCGCCAGGTAGAACCGGTCACTCGACCGACTGGGCGAGCGCGGGTGGCCGAGCGGGTGCGCGGCAACCCCGATCGCGAAGTCGCCAACGTCGCGCACCAACTCCACGAGGTCGATCGCGTGAGCGAACTCACTCGATGACTCCTCGCCGAGCGGTACGTCCCCACCCAGGGCCATCACGTTCTGCACCCCGGCCCCGCGGTAGCGCTCGAGCACGTCACGCATCTCGGCGCGCGTGTGGCCGACGCAGATCAGGTGGGCCATCGCCGTCAGGGATCCCGCGCGCTGGATCCGGGTCACCAGGTCGAAGGTTCGTTCGCGCGACGTCGGGCCTCCACGGTAGGTCACCGAGACGAAGGAGGGCGCGAGGGGCGCGAGCTCGTCGAGGGTCGCGTCGAGCTGGGCCGCCTCGTCGTCGGACTTGGGAGGGAAGAACTCGAAGGAGCGGGTCGGACCCGCCGCCAACATCGCGTCGATGCGCACGGGGCTAGGCGCGGCCGAAGTCGTCGTCGAGGCGAACGATGTCGTCCTCGCCAAAGTACGTCCCGCGCTGGACCTCGATGAGGATCACCGGCGACGTCCCTCGGTTCTCAACCCGGTGGGCCTGACCGAGCCCAACGTCGACCGAATCGCCCGATCGCACGACCCGCTCGGTACCGTCGAGCACGACGGTCGCCTCGCCCGAGAGGAAGTACCAATGCTCGGCTCGCCGAGCGTGGGTCTGGTAGCTGAGCCGCTTGCCGGGCAGCACCACCAGTCGCTTCACCTTGTGGTCGAAGGCGCTGTCGTCAAGCACCGTGTAGTTGCCCCACGGCCGCTCGTCGTACTCTCGTCCACGCTCGTCCATCGTCACCGCACCTTCTCCGCCGCGAGGACGGCGTTGCGCACCAGCATGGCACGGGTCATCGGACCGACGCCACCGAGGCGAGGCGTGATCCAGCCCGCGACGTCGGCGACGGCCTCGTCGACGTCGCTCAGCAGACGCGTGCCCGACCAGCTCGTGCCCGCCCCGACGACGGCCGCGCCGGGTTTCACCATGTCGGGCGTGACCAGTCCCGCCCGGCCGGCCGCGGCGACGATCACGTCACCGGTGCGCGTGATCGCCCCGATGT
>JAKBCI010000189.1 GCA_021807965.1 Actinomycetes bacterium | reverse complement strand
CAGCAACCCTACGTGGCGGGCACAACGAAGCCCGCCCGCTCCATTGCTCGGAGCGGGCGGGCTCTCGCGGTTTGGCCCCCCCAGCCAATAGGTCGAAGATAGTTCGTCGGCACCCACTAGGGTGAACCAGCTGGCCGATAACCCCAGTGTTGTGAGCAAGTTCACATGGAAGAGGCAACGATGAAAGACCGAACGTTGGGTCAAGGACTGCGAGTGTCCGAGCAGGGTCTCGGCTGCATGGGTATGAGTGAGTTCTACGGTCGCGGTGACGACGTCGAGTCGATCGCCACGATTCGCGAAGCGCTCGATTCCGGCGTGAACTTTCTTGATACGGCCGATATGTACGGTCCGTTCACTAACGAGCGCCTCGTTGGCACCGCGATCGCGGGGCGTCGCGACGACGTGGTGCTCGCGACCAAGTTCGGCAACGAGCGTTCGCCCGACGGCCAGATGATCGGTGTGAATGGCCGGCCCGAGTACGTACTGCGCGCTTGCGACGACTCGCTCCAGCGCCTCGGCGTCGAAGTCATCGATCTCTACTATCAGCACCGAGTCGACCGGACCGTGCCGGTGGAAGAGACCTGGGGCGCCATGAAGTCACTCGTTGAGGCGGGCAAGGTTCGCTACCTCGGCATCTCCGAAGCGTCGTCGGCGACGATCGAGCGAGCGCACGCCGTGCACCCGGTGTGCGCCGTGCAGAGCGAGTACTCACTGTGGACCAGGGATCCCGAGGACGGCGTGCTCGCGACCTGTCGGCGCCTCGGAATAGGTTTCGTCGCCTACAGCCCGCTCGGTCGAGGTTTCCTCACGAGCGAGCCAGCCAACCGAACGAGCGACGACGACCACGATTTTCGAAAGAGTCACCCGAGGTTCGTCGGCGAAGCCCGCGAACAGAACCTGAGCTTGGTGGCCAACCTCGAGGCGATTGCGAATGAGAAGGGCGTTAGCGTCGCCCAACTGGCGCTGGCGTGGGTGCTCAGTCGGGGCGAGGACGTCGTACCGATTCCGGGGACGAAACGACGCCGCTGGCTTCGCGAGAACCTCGCCGCGAGTGACGTAGTCCTAAGCTCGGCTGAGATCGCCAGCCTGGAGGCCGCGGTCCCGCGCTCGGCGGTGGCCGGCGATCGCTACCACGAGCGCGGGATGCAAACGATTAATGGCTGAGCGACGCGAGAGCACCGTCGAGTAGGCCGAAGGTTTGGTCACACCACTCGATAACGGCGGGGTCGTGCGTTGCGACGATGACGGTAACGTCAGTCGAGTCGAGGAGGGCGAGCACCGCCAGGGTATCGTCGCGCCCGAGGCCACTCGTGGGCTCGTCGAGGATCACGATCGACGGGCCGATGGCGAGTGCTCGCACGATGGCGATTCGCTGGGCCTCGCCGCGAGATACCTCGACCCAACGCGTCGTCGGCTGGATGGCAATGCCCAGCGCTGCCAGATCGTCGACCACGCTGCGCGTGATCGATCGGCCCAGGCTTACGGCGTCGAGGGCGTATCCTCGCAGCAGCCCGACGTCACTGGGGACGTAGCTCGTATGGGCGCGCAGAACCGCTTCATCAATCACGTCGAGTGGCGTTCCGCCAATCGAAATGGTGCCACCATCAATCTCGTCTAATCCAGCCAGTGCGCTGAGCAAGGACGATTTACCGGTGCCCGACGGTCCCGTGATGGCGACGTGCTGACCGGAACGCACGACGAATGATGCCTCGTCGACGAGGCATCGGGCTCCTTCGCGTATTGTCACGCGGTCCACTTCAACGGTCGAGGTCTCGGGCCACGGCGCCAATCGCGCCGTCTCGGGCTCGTCGAGCTCCTCGAGGCGTTCGGCGGCGGCGCTTACCGCGATGGCGCTGTCGAGACCGATGCGCACGACGTTCAGGCCATCGGCCGTGGCGAGGGTGAGCAGGGCCGCGACTACCGACCATACGGGGGCCGCGGGCGGCGCGCTGACGACTAGAGCGGCTAGGGCCAGCGCCGCCGTGACCAGTACGACGTACGTCGAGCGGCTGGTCCGGCGCTCGACGTCGCGCTCGGCTGTGGCCAGGGCCTCGCGCGGCTCGCGTAGTCGCTCGTGCACGAAGTCGTGGGCGCCGATCAAGAGCAGTTCCGGGGCGCACGCACCGAGCTCGACCAACGCGGCCCGAAAAGCGCCGCGCCGTCGGCGAAGTTCTCGGTCGGCGGCGGTCCGCGCGCTGAAGTCCGCGACGAGGATGAGCGAACCCAGGATCTGGATAATCACCATGGCGAGCGCCGTCGTAATCCACCGGCCCTGCGGCGCGAGTCCCGCGATGACGCCATCGCCAATGACGAGCGTGATGATGGCGCCTACCGAAGGGATGACGAAGCGGAGCCAGAGGTCCTGCAGCTCATCGGTATCGCGAAGGGACCGTTCCAAGAGGTCGCCGCTGGCGTACGTGCGCCAGCGGCGTCTCGGCCAGCGCCCCACCGTCGACACCAGCCAGCGTCGCCAACGGGTGACCGCGGCGAAACCCAACTGGTGGGCGCTCATGCGCTCGTTGAACCGTATGGGCGAACGCAAGAACGCGAAGAGTTCGATCAGGATCAGCAGACCCGCCACCGCGCGAAGACCCGGTCGCGAGGCACTCTCCACCAGCAGGCCGACGGCGCCCACGAACAAGCCGACGGCCGTCGTCGCGGCGAGCGTGCTCGCCAGGAGTGCTCGGGCTAGGGCGGGTCGAGGTGGTCGCGAGCGAGCGAGCCACCGCCGCAGTCGACGCAGGTCGTCGGTCATCGGTCCAGCTCGATGCGGGCACCGTTGGTGGCAACGAATGGTGTATCGATGGCGGTCTCAATCACCGCCAGGTCGGAGGCGGCAACGACCTCGGCGATTCGTCGTCGATTAGCCTCATCGACGACGCCGGCGATGTCGTCGAGTACGAGTAGGCGTGGCTTGGCGAGTAGCGCGCGCGCCAGTGCGATTCGAACTCGTTCGCCGCTGCTGAGGCCGTCGCCGTCCGCCAGGAGTCTCGCGTCGAGGTCGTCAAAACGCGCGCCCGTGAGGCCGAGGGCGTCGAGTTGGGCTCGCACCAGTCCAACGGCCACGCTGCGCCCCAGGGTCAGATTCTCGAGCAGCGTCGCACTGACGAGGGTGCTCTCGTTCGACACCAGGGCGACGTTGACGTCACGAAGCTCGACGCGCCCGGACACGGGAGCGCGCCAGCCCAGAATCGTATGAACCAGCGTTGTCTTGCCGGCTCCCGAGCGGCCGAGGATGGCGAGCCGATCACCGTCGTTCACGTTGAACGTCACGGGCCTGGCGTGGGCGTCCGTGACGAGCTGACGTACCGCCACGAGGGGGCCACTCGGGACCATGGGCGCACGGGGTGCGAAGCGAAGGACGTCACGCGAGGCCGCGGCGTCTTCACGCCGATGGAATTCGACACCGTAGCGGCGAACGTGACCGTACAGTTCGCTGGTGATGAGCACGGCCACGAGAGCGCGCACCAAGCTAATTTCCCCGCGCAACAAGCCGAAGCCAACCACCATCGCGACTAAGCCCACCGAGACGCCGCTCAGGAACTCGGTGACCAGCGATGACGTCAGGGCTACGCGGATCGCTCGAGTCGCGACACCGTGTTCGGCGTCACTGATGGCCGCGATCTCGTCGGCTCCGTAGGGGACCGCCCCCAGCCCGCGAAGTTCGGGTGCGTGCTGGAGCAGTTCCAGCTGGCGCCGCTCCAGCGATCGGCGTCGATCGTCGTACTCGGCCACGAGCGCGGCGCTGCGTCGCCCCGCGCGCCGGTACAACGGAATGGCGAGTACGAGTAAGGCGATGACGATCCCAGCACTCAGCCAGCCCGCCGCTACCCACACCACGACGACCCCGAGCATCGCCGTCCGTGCGCTGGCGCTCAGCACGTCGAGCGCTGGCGCGGCGGCGGCGCGGTCGATGGCGAGCGCGAGGTCGAGGCGACTGCGGTCACCCTCGGCGATCGGGCGCTGGAGATGATCAACGATGGTTCTGCGCCACCGTTCACGAATGACTCGAGCGG
>JAKBCI010000188.1 GCA_021807965.1 Actinomycetes bacterium | reverse complement strand
GTACCCGTGACCAGTATCGCACAAGTATCACTAGGGATAGCCTCGAGAGTAAAACAACCGTTGTCCCACGCGAATTTCGATCACTTGAATTGGGCATATTACGAGTTACACCTTTCTAGGTATTTAACTCCATGTGCTTCTCTTGAAATCGTTTGGTGTCTGAATCAAACGTTTTAAAAGTTAAATGGATGAAGTTAATTGAGGCGAAACTCGAATATACGACTATTAATCGGCAACTGATACTGAATCGATTTAAATTTACATCGCTTGAGTCGAAGAAACTTCTACGATTTCTTCGTTTCAGTACGGCGTCGTTGCCTCGCTACTTCGAACGCGGCGACTGAAAGCGCCACGCCGGCATTAAGCGAGCTGACTTTGCCAGCTTGCGGTATTGAGACGACCGCGGCGCAGCGTTTGCGGGTCAACGTCGCCAGACCACGTTCTTCGCTCCCGACTACCAACGCGACGGGCGTAGACGCTAGGTCGAGTTCATAGAGCGACGCCGTGGACTCGCCCGCCAGTCCTACGGTCAAGATGCCGGCCTTGTTCATTGCGTCGAGCGCGCTAGGAATGCCTCCGACGTCGCAGAACGTCAGATATTCGATGGCGCCCGCCGCGGTCTTTGCGACACTGGGAGAGATGCGCGCGGTGCGGTGCTTGGGCAACACGACGCCGGTCACGCCCGCGCCATCGGCACTCCGAAGCATGGCGCCGAGATTACGAGGGTCCGTGACGCCGTCGCACACGAGCAGAAATGGATTGGGCGCACTGAGGAGGAGGTCGAGGTGGACCGTTTCCAGGCGCGACGCGAACGCGACGACGCCTTGGTGACCCTCGGTACGAGCTTCTCGATCAAGTCGCGCCATCGAGACCACGTGGATTGGCACGCGACGGCGCTGCGCCTCACGCTCGATCTCGTCGAGGATCTCCGACGGGTCTTGCCCGTCGGCGATCATGAGACGCTGGACGGCGCGCCGATTGGCCCGCAGTAGCTCCAGAACTGCCCGGCGGCCTTCCACCTGCTCGCCACCGAGTCCCTCGCGGTCACGGGGCGATGGACGCCGGCTCACGCGCGTCGGCGGACCGCTGCGCCCCCGTCCGGGCGGCCCCGACGGCGCGCGCCGAGGCGGGCGTGGATTCACGACGCCACCACGAGGGCCACGGCAGTCGCCGCGATCCCCTCGGCGCGACCGATGGCGCCGAGACCCTCGGTCGTCGTCGCCTTCACCGAAACCGGCGCGCCAACGGCCTCGGTAAGCCGAGCGGCCATTTCGGGCATTAGCGGAGCGAGTACCGGACGCTCGGCGAGGATCGTCACGTCGAGCGAGATCGGGTAATAGCCGGCCCCGGCTACCAGGTCAACGACTGCCTGCAGCAGGGTTAGTGACGACACCCCCTCCGTTGCCGGGTCGTGGTCGGGGAAGTGCCGTCCTAGATCACCGAGACCCGCAGCGCCGAGCAGCGCGTCAGCGACGGCGTGAGCCACCACGTCGGCGTCGGAGTGGCCGAGCAGTCCCGGCGACTCGGCGATGGCTACGAGTCCGAGACGCAGCGGCCGCGATCGATCGCCACTGAACCGGTGCACGTCAAACCCGTGGCCGATGCGCATGGCCGACGACGTGCCCCGGAGTCGCTCGAGATCGGCCGCCTCGGTGATCTTCACGTTCGCTCGTTCACCGGGAACAACAACGACTCGGCCACCGATCGCCTCGACGAGCCCGGCATCGTCGGTAGCCTCGGCGCCCGACGCGTGGGCCCGCTCGAGAACGTCACGTTGAAAAGCCTGGGGCGTTTGCACCGCCACGAGATCGTCTCGCGACAACGTCGACTCGACGACGGGGGTCGCGCTCGTGTGCGAGACCCGCTTCAACGTGTCAACGACGGGCTGGCCCGGTATAGCGCCGTCGGCACCTTCTTGCACGGCTCGCAGGACGGCGCGAAACAGCGCCTCGCTGGCCGCTGGCCGCGCGGCGTCGTGCACCACGACAATCGTTGCGTCGCCGCAGTGGGCCAGTCCCGCACGCACGGACGCGGCTCGAGTGTCACCGCCGGTCACCACGACATCGGCGCCCTCACCGTCGCCCACGTATCCGTCGGGGACGACCAGGACGACCCGCGACGCCACGTGACGGGCCGACCGGACACTGTGCGAGGCCACGGTACGACCCCGAACCACGGCGAACTGCTTGAGCCCGCCGAATCGGGAGCCTCGGCCACC
The DNA here is from genome assembly GCA_021807965.1 of Actinomycetes bacterium. The sequence continues at coordinate 1,813 of JAKBCI010000188.1, read as the reverse complement.
GGCGACGACGACGGCGGCCACCGTCATGGCTAGGGGAGAACCGAGGCGAGCTTCTCTTCCGCCGCTTCGGTGTCAACGTTGAGCGCGAAGGTTAGCTCCGAGACGAGGATCTGGCGCGCTCGCGTCAGCATCCGCTTTTCGCCAGCCGACAGACCCTTGTCCTTGTCGCGGATGGAGAGATTACGCACGACCTCGGCGACCTGGTAGATATCACCCGAGCGCAACTTCTCCGAGTGGTTCTTGAATCGGCGCGACCAGTTCGTCGGCATGCGCGCCTCCTTCTTGCGCAGCACCGCAAAAACCTCTTCCACCTCTTCGTCGTTGATCACGTCACGCAGCCCGACGGACTCGGCGTTGGCAACCGGAACCATCAGCACGAGGTCCGTGTAGGCGACCTTCAACTTGAGGTAGTCCTGCTTCACGTCGAACGCCGTCATCTTTTCGATCTTTTCGACCGTGCAGGCGCCGTGATGGGGATAGACGAGACGATCGCCCTTCTTGTATTTCCGGACAGTCATAGCGAAGTTACTCCTAGCCGACCGACGCCGAGGGGCGTTCGTGGGGATTTACCATTCTACCAAACTTCGCTCAGAGTGTGACGGGTCTCGCCACGTCGAGCACGTCGAGCAGGCTTCGACAGGGCACGAGCTCCACGTCGCCGACCGATTCCGGCGACGATTCGGCCGGCACCAGCACCCGTTCGACACCGCGTCGTCGTAGTTCACGCAGCCGACGGTCCAAACCGGCGACCGGCCGCAGCTCGCCGGCCAGTCCGACCTCACCCACCACCGCCACGGCGCGCGCGACGACGAATCCCTCGGCGGCCGACGCAACGGCCAGCGCGAGCGCCGCGTCGACGCCGGGCTCGACGGCCGGGAGCCCGGCGGCCGTAGTCGCAAAGACGTCGAGGGACCCGACGTCGAGGTGGCAACGCGCCTCGAGCACGGCCAGTAGCAACGACAGGCGCTGGGAGGAGACCTGGTGAGCCACGCGACGCGGCGACCCGGTGCCCGAGGCCACCAGCGCCTGAATCTCGACCGACAGCGAGCGGCTCCCATCGTTGGTGACACTCCAGACCACCCCCGGCACCTCGAGCGCCGCGCCCGGGGGCGCGAGCGATCCATCGGGCAGTTCGCGCAGCCCGTCGGCGACCATCTCGAACAGGCCCACCTCGCCGGTGGGCCCGAAGCGGTGCTTCAGCGCCCGCAGTATCCGCAGGGTTCCGTGACGGTCGCCCTCGATTCGCAGGACCGTGTCCACCAGGTGTTCGAGGGCGCGCGGTCCGGCGAGCTCGCCGTCCTTGGTGACGTGGCCAATCAGGATCAGCGCGGTGTCGGCCGCCTTCGCGGCGGCGCACAGCCGTTCGGCGGCGCCGCGAACCTGGCTCGTCGAGCCCGACGCCGCCGCACTTCGGTCGTCGCGCAGAGCCGAAATCGAGTCGACGACGACCACGGTCGGCCGGTAGCGCTCGATGACCTGTTCGGCCGCCGCGACGTCACTGGTCACGACCACGGCGAGGTCGGCGGGCACCGGCCCGAGTCGCTGTGCGCGGCGCGCCACCTGCGCCGCAGACTCTTCGGCCGCGACCAGCACCACCGACGCCGCGCGCGCCGCCAGGGACCGCAGTGCCTGCAGCGCGAGCGTGGATTTGCCGACGCCCGGCTCCCCGAACAGCAGCGTGGTCGAACCGGCAACGAAGCCCCCGCCGAGGACTCGGTCGAACTCGGCGAGTCCGCTCGACACGACGAGCCCCTCGTCGGTCGTCGCAGCGAGAAGCGACGTGGGTGGCGCGTCCACGGGGCCGCAGCGCTCG
>JAKBCI010000187.1 GCA_021807965.1 Actinomycetes bacterium | reverse complement strand
ATGAGAATCCGCGGGTTGGACATCATCGCCCGGGCGATGGCGAGCACCTGCTGCTCGCCGCCCGACAGCGTGCCGGCCAGGCGATCGAAGTGCTGCTCGAGCAAGGGAAAGAGCGCGAGGACTTCACGCAAGCGCTGGGTGCGCTCGGTGCGACTGCGCTGGATGCCGTAAGCGCCGAGTTCGAGGTTCTCGCCGATCGTGAGCGCCGTGAAGATGCGTCGACCCTCGGGCACGTGCACGAGGCCGCCAATAACGCGTCGGTGCGCGGACAGTTTGGCGAAGGGGGTGCCGAAAAATGAGATCGTGCCGTGACGAGGATGGATCAGCCCGGATACGGCCTTCAGCACCGTGCTCTTTCCCGCACCGTTCGCCCCGAGCAGCGCTACGATCTCACCCTCGTCCACGTAGAGCGAGACGCCCTCGACCCCGCGCACGGCCCCGTAGTAGACGCTGACGTCGTCGAGCTCGAGCGCCCTCACTGTCGCTGTCTCCCCATGTAGGCGCGAACGACGTCGGGGTTGGTGCGCACGTCCTGGGGCAGACCCGACGCGATAACGCGGCCGTTGTCGAGAACTGTCACCTGGCTCGCAATCTCCATGACGAGGTCGACGTCGTGCTCGATCATGACGACGCAGGTTCCTCGCTCGTTGACGCGGCGAATCACGTTGGAGAGCTCGAGGCGCTCGACCGAGCTGACGCCGGCGGCGGGCTCGTCCAGCAGCACGACCACCGGCTCGGCGATCAGCACGCGCGCGAGCTCCATGCGCTTGCGCATGCCGTAGGGCAGGTCACCCGCCAGGTGGTTGGCTTGGTCGGCGAGCCCGACGAACTCGAGGCTGGCCATGGCCTCATCGCGTAGCTTTCGCTCGGTGCGTCGGAACCCCGGTCCGGCGAACGTGATCGCGATGAGATTGGCGTTCGCGCGCAGGTGGCCACCGGCCAGCACGTTCTCGAGCACCGACATCTTGGGAAAGACGCGAATATTCTGGAAGGTTCGCCGAATCCCGTGGGCCGCCACCTTGGCGGCATTCAGGCCGGTGATCTCGTCGCCCTGGAACCGCACGACACCACTCGTCGGGCGGTAGTAGCCCGTCAGGCAGTTGAAGAACGACGTCTTGCCTGCGCCGTTGGGACCGATGATGGCGTGCAGGGCGCCCTCTTCGATTCGCACCGACAGATCGCTCAGCGCGTTCACCCCGCCGAACTGCAGCGACAGTCTCTCGGTCTCTAAGACGGCGCTCACCGCTCGTCCGCCGTTCTCGCCGTCATCGTTTCGACGACCGGCACCTCAGCCGCGTCGTCGCGCAGCAGGCGCAATCGCAGCCGCGCACCAACGCCCTGGAACGCGCGCTCGGGGAAGAGTCCGCGGGGCCGAACGACCATCAAGATGACGAGCAGCACGCCCAAGCCCAGGCGGCGGGCCTGAGCGAACTGTCGAAAGACTTCGGGAAAGATCTCGACGACCGCGGCGCCGAACATGACGCCCCAGATGCTCCCGAGCCCGCCGATGGCGACGGCCATGACGATGAGGAGCGATTCGCTGAAGCCGAAGCTGGCCGGTGAGATCGCCGTCAGCGCCGGCGCGTACACCGAACCGGTAATCGAGCCAACTACCGCCCCAAACACGTAGGCGTAGAGCTTGTAGTGGTTGGTGTTGATGCCCATCGCCTTAGCGGCGTCCTCGTCCTCGCGGATGCAGAGCCACGCCCGGCCGAGGCGCGAGTGGCGCAGCCTCGTTGAAAAGAGCGCGAACGCGATCACCAGGACTAAGAACACGTAGTAGTAGCCGGTGTTGGAAGCGACGACCACGCTGCCGATGGTGAGTGCCGGAATCGCGTAAATGCCCGTCGGGCCGCCGGTCTGGTTGAGATTGATGGCGATGGTCTGGATGATCTCGCCAAAGCCGAGCGTGACCACGGCCAGGTAATCGCTGCGCAGGCGCAACGTGGGAAAGCCGATGATCAACGCGCACGCGACGGCGACCGCGACGCCCGGGATGATCGAGGCGATGATCGACCAGTGCTCTTTCGTGGACAAGATGGCGGTCGTGTAGGCCCCGATGGCGAAGAACGCGGCGAAGCCGAGGTCGAGCATGCCGGCGTAGCCGACGACGATGTTGAGGCCGAGGGCGAGGCACATCAGCATTTCGGCCTGGAACGCCACGCCAAGGTAGTACTGGTTCTGGGTCATCTGGGGTATCAGCGCGGCTACCACCGCGACGGCCATCACCACGACACCGCGCGCGATGCGCGTCCCGCTCACGCGACTCGTACGGCGTTGCACCTCAGTGGGCATTGATGATCACATTCTGCGCGCCACGCGCTCACCCAGCAGGCCAGTCGGTCGAAACCAGAGCATCAGCACGAGCGCTCCAAAGGCGACCACGATCGCCCACTCAGCCCCGAAGATGCCCGTGCCGATCGATTGGACCACGCCTAGGATCAGACCGCCGAGCACGGCCCCGCCAATGTTCCCGATACCGCCGAGTACGGCCGCGGTGAAGGCCTCGAGACCGACCGTGAAGCCCATGAGGTAGTTGATCTGACCGTAGTAGACCCCCGTCATGACCGCCGCCGCGCCCGCGAGCGCCCCGCCGATGAAGAAGACGATGGCGATGACGAGGTCGACGTTGATCCCCATCAATACCGCCGCGATCCGATCCTCGGAAACCGCGCGCATGGCCTTGCCGAGGAGGGTCCGGCCAACGAGCAAGTAAACCCCCAGCGCGAGCAGTCCCGAGATGAGCACGATGATGAGCTGACCCCAGGTGTAGTGGTTCGAACCAAGATTGAAACCACTCGGCGGGGTGGTGACTGGATAGACCAAGTACGTGGCGCCCCACTGCGGCGTGACGAGTACCCCGTTCTCGAGCACCTGGGAGAGTCCGATGGCGGCAATCATCAAACTCAGGATCGCCGCTCGTCGCATTGGCCGGTAGATCAGCTGATTAGCGAACATGGCGAGCCCCCCGGTGATGATCATGACCACCAGTCCGACCCACGCAACCGTCCACCACTGCTGGTGGCTGTTGGCGACGACCACCGCGCCGAGAATCGTGTAGCTCACGAAGGCGGCCACCATGTAGAAGTCACCGTGCGCGAAGTTGATCAGGCGAAGGATCCCGTAAACCATGCTGTAACCCAGGGCGACGAGGCCGAAAAACGCGCCGAGGAATATGCCGTTGCCGATCTCGTTCAAGAACAGCGACACCCCAACCTCCCGTGATGACGGCCGCGACGCAGTCGCGGCGGAGTGGTGCGGCGCGGCCGTCCCCGAGCGATGCTCGAGGACGGCCGCGCCGACGTCTACTTCGTTACGGCTGCGGGTGCGCGAGCGTGTACTTCCCGTTCACGACCTCGAGCAGGTCCATCACGGCGCCGAGCCGGTTGCCGTTGGTGGCGAAGGAGATCTTCCCGGTCAAGCCGACGAAGTGCAACGCGTGCAGGCCGGCGATAACTCGCTTGGGAACGATCGACTTGACGTGCTTAGCGGCCAGCGCTAACGCCATGATCGCGTCGTACCCAAAGGCCGAGTACGGACCGGGCTGGGCGTGGAACTGCTTCACGTAGGCACGGTTGAAGGCCTTGTCAGCGTTGCTGCCGAGCACGTTGCCAACGCCTGAGGCGAGGGCCGCGATTGTCGCGTAGGTGCCGTTGGCCGCGGCGCCCGCACCGGTGATGTAGGTCGCGTCAACGGAACCGTCGGCGACGACGAACTTCGCCGTGCCGTTGGGTCCAATCACGCCGGCCGCGTTCAACTGGGTCGCGAACTGCGCGGCCTGGGAGAAGTAGCCCGACCAGTAGATCCCCGTCGCGCCCGAACTCTTGATCTGCGAGATCACCGCTGAGAAGTCGTTGCTCGTCGCCGGGATGGACTGGATGCCACCCGCCACCACCGTGCCACCGTTGGCCTTGATGGCGTTGGCGGCGGACTGCGCGATGGCGACGCCGAACGATGACTGGTCGTCGATGACGAAGACCTTGGTGATGTGCTGCTGCTTGAAGAAGGCCGCGGCCTCGAGGCCGTCACCCGATCCCGAGG
>JAKBCI010000186.1 GCA_021807965.1 Actinomycetes bacterium | reverse complement strand
GCGACGTGCGCGCTCAACGGCGCCGTGCTGAGCGCCTCGAGCGCGGGAACCTGCACGGTGAGTGCGACCAAGGCCGCCGACGCGACCTACGCCGCCACCAGTTCACCGGCGACGACGATCACGTTCGCCGCGCCCCCGGCGCCGCCGGTCGTGCGCCTTCACGTTCGCGCGATTCGGTTCAACGGCGCCGCGTTGGTTGGTCGGACCGTCGTGGCGACGATTACCGGCGTCGGCTTCTACGCGCAGCCGACCATCACCAGCAATGAACCGGGGACTCGCGTTGGGGTCCTGCACGATAACGGTCGAACACTGGTGGTTCGCGTGAGCGTGGCGGCGAACGCCGCGACGGGTTGGCACACCCTCACGATCACTCTCGCCGACGGTACGTTCTGTCGGGTGAACTACCTCGTGAAGTAGAAGCGGCGACCACGTCGCGCGCCGCGCTGGCCGCTCGTCGTCATGGGTGGCCCGTCTCGACGTGGAGGGCGCGCCACGAGTTGGACCCCGGCTAGTACGGCCTCGGCCGACCGACGGCGTACTCGGTCGCGCGGTCGTCACCGGTGCGCCGTAGTTCCGTGCGCCGCGAAGTTCGCGCGTGACGCCAAGGTCGCGGCCGAAGCCGCTGCGAACTCGGCGCTGCGACGGTCGCTGCAGCGCACGATGCCCCATCGAGTAGGCCGGAATCGGTACGCGTAAGACGTCGTGCTGACTGGTGTCCTGTCTCGCGCCGGGTGAACTACGGCGTTACGGGGTCTGGCGAGACGTGACACGAGAACGCGGCAAAGTCATGGAACGTCGATGACGGCACGACGATGGTCGACCGTCTCCGAATGCGCGGCGACAACGGTCTACGTGGAAGCGAACAGCGGGGTCCTTCTCGGCTCTACCCGTCTCCTGAGCGGCACGCCGACGTGATCTGCTGACGCGAGCGTGGACATCGGTGAACGAGGCTCACGAGGTTGGAGAGCGCCGGCCGCGAGGTCGGCTTCAACGCGGGGTCGAACTGCTTCACGTCACGTAGCCAGTCCAGTCGGACAATACGCGTACCCGATCGTTTCGAGGCGTTCACGCGTAGGCGACCCCGGGCTCGCGACGACGACGGTAACCGGGGTGCTGAAACCGGGTGACCGCCGGATCACCGCCCGAACTGAACCCATGCCGACCTTCGAGTCCCCTAGTTGTCCAGAGGCACCGGGCGCGTACCCGGTACGCCACCCGCCGCTTTGGTCACCCTACGCGCGAAGACGCCACCGCGCGGGACAGCGGGGGTCGAATCCGCTGACCTTGCGGACGTGGCCGTTGCGCACGCAGGTGATGGTCGTGCGCACCAGGCTCGAGAAGATTTGCGTCGACGCCCCCTGGTAGCTCGACACGCGAACGCCGTAGGGGGTGGCGGGATCGAGTCCGCTGAAGGTGCAGCTGGTCGACGAGGTGCGCACGAGGTACGACGACGCCGTGGCAAACCCGTAGAGCAGGGTGCACGTGTACGGCGCCGCGCCGCCGCGCCAGCTCACTGTCATGGTCGTCGTCGAGCGCGACGTCACGAGATCCGTCGGGGCGGGTGCGGTCGCGGTGACGAGGGGTGCCGCGACGCCTGACACCTCGAACAGCTGCGTTCTCGAGTACCAGTCGCTGAGCCAGAGGTTGCCACTCGGGTCGATCGCGAGGCCGCCGATCTCGTAGTCACTGCTCGTGTACCCACCCGAGGGGGGTAACGCGCTCTGGGCGACGGCGGTTGACACGACACCGCCGGGCGAGATGGCGGCGACGGCCGCGTACGGCGAGTAGGAGGCACCGTATTCGTTCGCGGCGTAGAGGACGCCCGAGGTCGAATCGTAGGCGAGCGCGTAGGGATCGTTGAGACTGGACGTGAGCGTCGTGACGACACCACCGGCAGTTATCGAGTAGACCGTTGTGCTGCCGTCAGAGGAGTAAAGCGTGCCGTTGGCCCCGACGGCCAGTCCGCAGCCGCCAGCACCGGTGGCTAAGGTGCTCGAGGCGCCCGAGGGTGTCGTCTTCAGAATCGTTCCCTCGCAGCCCGACGTGTAGAGGTTACCCGCGCTGTCGACCGCCATACCGTAGATGTCACCGTACTGTGACCCCTGGAAGAGCGTGGTCGTCACGCCGGTCGGTGTCACCTGGTAGATCGTGGCGTGAGAACCGCTGCACCAGCACGCAACGTAGAGGTTCCCCGCGCCGCTGATGGTCATGCCCCAAATGGCGTCGCTGCCGAAGGTCGCGAGCGTGCTGAGTGCGCCGTTGGCGGCCACCTTGGACACGACGCCCGTCGAGTAGTCATCGACGTAGACGTTGCCCGCGCTGTCACTGACGACGTAACCGTAACTGGGCACGTTCGAGAACGCCGTAACGGTACTCGATGCTCCGGCCGGCGCGGCCACGGGCAGCACGCCGAGCATCAGGACCGCCACGCCGATCAGGAGGCCCACCAGGCTCGACCGCCCTACCGTCACTGTCATGAGAACCCCATTTCTGTTGTGCCCACACTAGTCTCGCGTGCTGGTGGCGCTCGGCGAGGGACGATGCCGTGTGCCGAGTTCGTGGCGTACCGACGGTCGTCGCATGGTCCTAGGTGGGCTGCGAGACACCTGACGCCAAGTTCGGCGACCGGGGGGCGCTGCGCGGCAATGCTCTCGAGACCGCGCGGCGTGCGTCGCGCGGTACGGCCCCTCGCCGCCAGTCGACCGAGTGTGGACGTTAAGCGTAAGAACGTGGGGGGATGACGGTGGCGGCTGTGCACCATGAGCCACGAGCGATCCGGCAAGCGCTCTGAAGGGAGCACCTCGCGGACGGTGCGGCAAAGCGAGGAGAGGCGACCTGGGGCGAGTCGTGGGCCCCTTCGTCCATGATGGCCCGAGCGGGTCACCAGGGCCGGCGATCGTCAGGGTGGACGGTTGGGAACAGCCGAGTAAGAGGCACGTCGCCCGGTACCGGGGTTCTGGTTGGCACGAGTACGGTCGCGTGCCGGTGACTGGCGTGACGCGACGATGGCCGCGCGGGGTTGGCGCTCTCGATCACGCGGGCCAACGCCACGCGCTGTGAATCGCCCTACGCGGTGAGTCGACGGCCTTGTGGGCCACGTCACGTCGAGGACCGGCCGGCGAGCGGTGCTCGCGACGTGGTAACCAGCACCGCGAGTGCGTGCGTGCCTACTCGGTCGCGAGCTCGACCTCGACCGCGAGCTCGTCGCCGTCGAGGTAGTCAAAGGACCCAACCGATCCGGCGGCGGCGAGGTCGCCCTCGGCCGATACCAGCGCGCCGATCACGCTCGGCGTGGCCGTGACGACGACGCGCGCGACGGCCGCGCGCTGGGAGACCTTGGCCGTCGACTTGGCCCGCCGGATGGCTTCGAGCACCGCGCCGACCGGCCCGGCAATCGAGCCGACGTCGTCGAGGGGCTCGTGGCTGAACTCCGACGGGTTCGGCCACGCGGCGCGGTGCACGGAGTCCTCGTGCCACCAGCGCCAGGCCTCTTCGGTCGCGAAGGGAATGAACGGCGCAAGCAGGCGCGTGAGAGTTGAGACCGCGGCCGCGAGTGCGGCGCGGGCCGACCGGGTCGTGGGATCGTCGCCGTCACCGTAGGCGCGCAGCTTCACGAGCTCGACGTAGTCGTCACAGAACGACCAGAAGAAGGCCTCGGTGCGCTCGAGCGCGCGGGCCGCGTCGTAGGCCTCGAAGTCAGCCGTCACCTCGTCGACGAGCTCGGCGAGGGCACCGAGCAGGTCACGGTCGAGCGGCTCGGTCACCTCGTCGAGGCTCGTCGGTCCGTCGAGGCGACCGAGGACGAACTTGGTGACGTTAAGGACCTTGATCGCGAGACGCCGACCGATCTTCATCTGCGCCTCGTCGATGGCGGTGTCGGCGCCCGGTCGTCCGCAGGCCGCCCAGTAGCGCAGCGCGTCGGCGCCGTGGGCTTCGAGCAGCGGCATCGGGGTCACCACGTTGCCGACCGACTTGCTCATCTTCTTGCGATCGGGGTCGAGGATCCAGCCCGAGATGACTGCGTGGGCCCAGGGGAGTCGATGGTG
>JAKBCI010000185.1 GCA_021807965.1 Actinomycetes bacterium | reverse complement strand
CATGAACACCTCGACGGTCGTGCTCGTCAGGCGCACCTCGACGACGGAGCCGGCGAGTTGGTAGGGAACGGAGTAGTAGTGCCGTTCGACCTCGACGTGTTCTCTGAACTTGGAGGAGGGTGGGTTTGGCGACGCGACGCGTCGGCTTAATCAGTCGATGCGCTTGTGCCTGGATCCTTTGTCTCGCGGAGTTTCGTTTAGGGCCACCGTCATTGACTTATCCGAGCGCCGATCAATCTGAGCGAGTTTGCCGTGTGCTCCCGCGAGGCTGATCTGCAAACCTTCAACTTCGCCAAGCCAGCCTTCTCGCTCGGCCTCGGCAACCCGATCGGTGAGGTTCTCGGTTATCTCGACCAGTCGAGGCCGCAGCGCCGGATCGGGCCAGAGCATCGGGCAGCGAACGCAGGCGTGTTCGTGAATACACGGGGTGTCAAACGCACGAGCGCACGTCCCTATCGACACCTTTCGGCGTTCGAAGTGACCCAGGAACTCTTGCCACTCTTCGTCGTTCGGGACGCGGTATTCCTCGCTGGGTCGTAGCGAGCGTCGCCGGGCCAAGAAGGCGAGGTGCGCTCGGATTGTCTCTTCGGGGTAGACGGCGTTGTAGCCCATGGTGACGTTGATGTCGCTATGACCGGCAATCACCTGAGCGATGTGCGGAGGCAGACCATTCACTATGGCGTCGGTGAGAAACATTCTTCGAAAGTCGTGGGGCGTGTAGTGCAGCGCGGTGCCGTGAACCCGATCGAGCAGTCCGGTATGAGAGAGGGCCTCAGCAAGCAGGGAACTAACCATTGCGGGGCCGATGGCGTGGTTCTCGGCTCCCACGCGACGCTGGAAGAGCAGCGGAGATTCACTACGCCAGATACGTTCGTGCGAGTCACGGGCCCGCACGAGGGGGACGGTTTCGCTGTCGTTGCGGATCCGACAGATAATGGCGCTGAGCACGTCGGCGAGCTCGGGACTTACCACCAGCAGCCGTTCGGTATCAGTCTTGGACGGCGCGATCTGAATCAGCGGAATCAGTTCGCCAGTGGTGGGAAGCCGATATTGGACCAAACTGTAATGGTTGAGTTCGAGTAGTTCCTCGACTCGAACGCCGGTGAGTCGAAGCACTCCGATGCTCGCCCACGCCCAAAAGGCGTGGTCTTCTTCTCGGTTTAACAGACGTGGCTTTCCCCCGAGGTCCTCAGCCCAGATATTGTTCGCCACCGCGTGCGGGCGCACGGACCGAGTGAAGGTCTCTCCCGCGGCACTGAACCGCTCGCCGGGCTGAACGCGCCGAGCGGCGCTTAGCGTTGCCTCACTGTCCTTGCGCCACTGATCGACCGCGCGAACGAGGACTGGCAAAACGGGTAGGCGGTCGCGCGTGCGCGCGTTCATCCGCGCCTTTCGTCGACGTAGCGCTTTGCGACGGCTCACGTCTTGTGGACGGATGGGACAGGGCGCAACCCAACGCGCCCAACGACCAGGGTCGTCGAGCGCCCACTGGGATAGATCGAGGTAGAAGGCGCGCACACTGGACAACACGTCGAGGTGGCCGAGCCGTTCGACGGTGACGTCAATGGTCTCGCCCGTGGGCGTTCGAGTAGTCGTGGTCTTGGTCTGCAGACGCTGCTTCCAAGCACTGGCAATCTCGGATGACAAGTGTAACGACGAAATCCCGGGGTGGTGGAGCTCGAGGTCGAGCCAAAAGCACTTGGCCAGCACGTAGGACGCGGTGACCAGACTTCCGTAGTCCATGGCGGGTTGGCGTTCCTTCAAGTAGTCAACGAGGAGATCGCGAACGGGACGACACGTGATCGAGTAGCGATCGACGAGATCCTCGACCGAGTGGCGCTGCGCGCCGCGGATCTCGCGCAACGTGGGAACACCGGGTCCGAAGACTCCCATCTCTCGCAATGCATTGAAGGTCGCCACGCCCGCGCCGGACCGCCGGCGCAGGCCCCTTTCGGCGTCCAGGATCTCCACGACGTCGCCGATCGTGATATCGGCGAGCGTTCCCCCCTTGGCGGCGATGATCACGGCACAACGGAAAAAGGCGCGGCGCTGATCCTGAACGTGGATCCCGGGGTCTCGCTCACAAATCTGGTCGAGTTGTTCGAACCCTTCGCGGTCGCGTTCGCGGATTATGTTGCGCGTGAGTTTGCGCTTCTTGCCACCAGTGAGCAGCCACGCGAGTGAGGGACGCACGACGTCGGCCCCGATCATGACGAGCAGGGAGCTCGTCATGAGTTCAAGGCGACCTGCGGAGTATTTGTCGATGCCTTCGAGCCATCGCCGCGGTCCGCTCGCCCAGTCGTCACCCGCGCCGTCCGCTCCGCTGTGTAGCCAGCGCTCCTGCCACGACTCACCGGGCTGTTCTTCTAGCCAGTCGAGGAGCAGGGGCAGCCCGCGCCGGTGGTGACTCTGGACCCGAAAGCCCGAGAGTCCCGTCGGCGCACTCACCATTGCCAGTACCTCGCAGCGGCTTCGTTCGACGCCTGGCCAGTGTGACGCGAGGGAACGCGCCGGGAACCGAGTGCTTGGTCCTTTAGCGCCGAGTGCCTTAGAGGACAGCGCGTCACTCTCGTCAACAAGGTCCGGCGCTTGATCGAGCTGATCATCTGAAAGGAGCGACGTCATTGAACACCTCGGCCGAAGAGCACGTCGAGGGCCTCTTTGGCGTAACCCGGTGCGAGAGTCGCGGGTTCGCGTTCCTTCGCGCGACGGGTCTGCTCTGCGTGGTGCGCGAGCACCCGACGAATCACGTCTTCCTGGCGAGGAGCGATGTAGAGCTGGGTTGTCGTGAGCTGGGCGTGCCCGAGGACGAACTGAACGTCGGTTAGCGGCAGGCTCGGGTCCTCTGCCATCCGGTAGGCGGCGGTGTGACGCAGCGCGTGCAACGTCGCCGCGGTGCCCGCGTGCACGTTGACCCGTTCGAACATGCGGTGCACCGCGTGGTAGTTGAGGGGCCGGATCGGACGGCGTAGCGTCCAGAACAACGGCTGGCGCCGTCCTGTGGGGATGAGACCTTCGCTCTGGACCTGGTAGAGCCGAAGCCAGACGAACGCGTCGCTCGAGGCCGGGAGCTCCTGGACGGCGCGACTGCCCTTGCGCACCACCGAGATCACGTGACGTCCCGGGTCAACGTCACCTCGAGTAGCCGACAACAACTCCGACGCGCGCGCTCCGGTCGAGACGTAAAGAGCGACTAGTGCTCGGTCGCGGTGCGATCGAAGCTGGGCAAAGATCTCGTTGAACTCCTCGTCACCGATGGCCCGCGGGATCCGGGTCGGCACCGTGGGCCGGTAGAGACCACTGCGGTCATTGCGGTGGCGCTCCATCGGATTGTGGTGGGCGTGAGCTCGCTCGTCGCGACGTGAGCGATCGAGTGGGAAGGGGTTCAGGATCGGTCCCGTATCCGCTTCTCGGTGATAGTCGTAGAAACTACGTAGCACGGTCTCGCTGTGGGCGCGCACCGATGGTGCGTAACGATTCGCCGGTGCGAGGGCGGACGTCTCGGCGAGCTCTCCCGGGTGGCGCCAGTGCGGGCGAATCGGCTTGGTCGCGAGTTGCATCCACCGCGAGAAATCGCGTGCCTCGGCGCGTGCGGCGCGCTCCCAGGGAACCTCGAGCGACCAGAGGAACCGGAACCACCGCAGCAGGTCCATCCCGTAGGAACGAAGAGTGGCCGGCGAACGCCCCGACGCCTGAAGGTCGGCGAAGAATGCACGGACCGCGTCCACCGTATTTCCGTGGGGGTCGATGAGTTGGAAGGGCTCCCACGAATCGTTAGTGGTGAGCAGCCGACCTGCTTGCACTACGACCATCGTCGTCACGTCACTTGAGTTCTCAGTACCTGATGTCATGGGTGGTTGTTTAACACGCCACTGGCGAGAACCTGGGGATGATCAGGGATGATTTGTGAGTAAGTTCAGTCAATAGGTGGTAATCGATGTTGACCTTGGCCCTGCGCCACGTGGCGAACTCGTAGCGAGTCGCGGGCAAGGGTCGCAGGGCTGGCTGGTCGAGTTCGGCGAAGAGTGACGCGCGTGATCCTTCGAGCTTCTT
>JAKBCI010000184.1 GCA_021807965.1 Actinomycetes bacterium | reverse complement strand
ACAGAACACGCCGAAGACCGCGTCGGCGGCCGCGACTCGCAGGTCGCACCAGATCGCGAGCTCGAGCCCACCGGCGACGGCGTAGCCCTCGACGGCCGCCACGACCGGTTTGGTGAGCGCTAGGCGCGAGACGCCCATGGGTCCGTCCCCGTCACTCGCCATCCGGTTGCCCCGGTCGGTGCCGACGGCCGTGAGGTCGGCCCCCGAGCAGAAGTGACCCCCGTCGCCGTAGAGCACCGCGACCGAGGCGGTCTCATCTTTGTCAAAGGCCCGAAAGGCATCGGCGAGCAGCGCGGCCGTCGGGCCGTCGACGCTGTTGCGCGAGGAAGGCCGGTGCAGGATCACCGTGGTGATCGGCCCCGTTCGCTCGACGCGAACCGCCGCCGGCTCACGCATGTTCGTCTCGCCAGAGCGGATCACGCAAAGCCCGGCGCAGTACCTTGCCGACGGCTGACTTCGGAATCTCGGCGAGCACCGACACACGCTGGGGGACCTTGTAACCTGCGAGGCGCTCGCGCACGAAGGTCCGCATCTCGTCCTCGCTCGCGACCAGACCGGACTTGAACACGACGAAGGCGACCACCGCCTCGACCCACTTCGGATCCGGGGCGGCGACGACCGCGCACTCGGCGATGGCCGGGTGCTCCATGAGGACGTCTTCGACCTCGCGCGGGTAGACGTTGTACCCGCCAGTGACGATCATGTCGCTTCGCCGGTCGACCAGGTAGAGATAGCCGCGTTCGTCGCGTCGGGCCATATCCCTCGTGCGTAACCAGCCGTCGCGCATCATCTCGGCGTTGAGCTCATCGGCGCGGTAGTAACCCGCCATGACAAAGGGAGCGCGCACCTGTATCTCGCCGATCTCGCCGACGTCGGCGACGCGGTCATCCTCGGTGACGAGTCGGACGTCGGCCTCGACACTCGGGTACCCGCACGACCCCCACAGTGACGCGTCGAGATGGTCATGCTGGTCGAGGACGGTGATGCACAGTGGCGCCTCGGTCTGTCCGTAGTACTGCACGAAGATCGGCCCCCAAGCGTCGATCGCGCGTTCGAGGACTGGTCGCGGCATCGGACTCGCGCCGTAGATCACCGTTCGAAGACTCGAGACGTCGGCGTGCTCGGCGGCCCCCGAGGCGAAGAGCATCGCGAGCATCGTGGGTACGAGGTTGACTTCGGTGACGCGATGACGCGCGATGGCGGCGAAGAACTCCGTCGGCTCGAAGCGTTCGAGGATCGCCGTCGTCGCGCCGCGCAGCCAGTACGGCAGCACGAAGGTCCCGCTCGCGTGGATGAGTGAGGCGGCGTGCAGCATCACCGAGTCACGCGTCGGCGAGACCAGGTTCGTCAGGATGTTCGTGGCGATGGCGGCGTAGGAGCCCTGCGTGTGGACGGCCGCCTTCAACGTCCCGGTCGTGCCCGAGGTGTAGAGCACCAGCATCGGATCGTCAGTCGAGAGCTCGACGCCGGGATCCGTAGCGTCGGCGCTCGTCGCGTCGGCGAGGAGGTCGTCACCGGCGAGACCCGGGTCGCCGAGCCCGATGTCGACCAGACCCGTGACCCGCTCGACCAGTGACGCCGCGACATCTCCCAAACCCGGCCCGTGGATGAGCCAGCGCACGTCGGTCTCGCGCAACATCCGCTCGTGCTCGAGTGCCGAGAGCCGAGCGTTCAAGGGCACTCGCACGAGACCGGCCTTCAGGCACGCGAAGTCGAGCGAGACCGACCACAGGCCGTTACCGATCAAGAGCCCCACCGGGTCACCCTTCTTGAGACCTCGCGCCAACAACGCATTCGCGAATCGATTCGCGGCGTCGTCCACCTCGCGGTAACTCAATCGCTCAGCGCCGAACACCACCGCGGTACGCGTGGCATACCGCTCAGCACCGCGTCGCACCATTTGCGCAGCGAGCATGATCCCCCCTGAATCAGACCATTCGGTCGGTTTAAGGATAGCCTGGCGAGCGTGGCGGAGCACGTGGGTCAACAGCGGGGCGCGCGCACCCGCGAGCGCATCCTCGAAGCGACCGTGACCTGTCTCGTCGAGCACGGCTTCGCGTCCACGACGATGCAGCGAGTCCAGAACGAGGCTGGCGTCTCGCGTGGCGCACTCGTGCACCACTTCGCGTCCATGGACGACTTGCTCGTCGGCGCTGTCCACCACGTGGCGAAACGCCAGCTGGACTCCCTGACTCGCGACACTGCGACACTCGAGCGCGGGTCCCAGGGCCGAGAGCATCGCGTATGGCTGCTGCACTCGGTGATGTCAGGTCCCCTCTTCCTCGCCGGGCTCGAGCTCTGGCTCGCGGCGCGCACCAACCCGATGTTGCGCGACGCGCTCGTCCCGGTCGAACGCGCACTCGGCCACGAGATCAACGCCGCACTCGCCGTCGAGGACGCTGCGGGAAGGCTGACCCGTTTCGAACTCGACGAACTCCTCGTGACCCTGCGTGGACTCGCGATCACGAGCGTGCTGCGCGAGGACCCCCGTGCCGAGCGGCGCATCATCGAGGGCTGGATCGAGGCGAGGCGCTAGGTCAACCGTCGGCTCGAGGACGCCCACCGACCGGTGTCGAGCGTCGTTTCACCTCGGGTGTGCCCGCGGCGGATCGAGTCTCGAAGGCGTCAGTCGACCTCGGCGTCAACGCCGAGCGCGCCAGAGCGCCGATCACCACCGCCCACAGCGCCGAGGCGAGCGCGAGGTGCATGTCGGCGAGGGCCGCCGGTGCACCCAGCACCGCGTCGAAGGCGCCGACGACGACCTGGGCCGCGAGCAGCGACGCCGCAACGATGGCCGTCGCCCGATGATCACGCCACAGCGCGACGACGTAGGCGACCACGAGAACGACCGCGACCAGCACGAGTGACCGGTGCACGTACTGCAGCGTCACCAACCGGGTCGGCGAGGAGCTCGCGAAACACGCGGGCCAAGACCGGCAGGCCGCCTCGGCCCCACCGTCGACCACGACCGAGCCCGATAGCAGGACGACGAAGAGCCCGCCGACACCCGCCCAGGCGATCCCGTCGCCACTGAAGCGCCCCCAGGGCCGCGCGGGCTCGACGAACGACGCGACCGCGGTGACCGTCACCACGGCGAGGAAGAGCAGACCGACGATCAGGTGGGCCGCCACCGTCGCGGGCGCGTTGTGGGTGAGCACCGTAATCGCGCCGAGCACGATCTGCACGACGACGACCCCGAGCGAGAGCAGGCTGAACGTGCGCACCTGGGCCACTCGAGCGCCGCCTCGCCAGGTGAGCACGACGAGCGCGATGATCGCGACCGTGACGATCGTCGCGAGATAGCGGTGGGACTGCTCGAGCAGCGGGTGGAGGTGATCGATGGGTCCGACGCGTCCGTTGCAGAGCGGCCAACTCGAACAACCCATGCCCGAGTCGCTCACGCGGACCGTGCTTCCGAGTACGACGAGCAGGTAGGTCGCCACCGCGGTGATGAGCGCGAGTGCGCGCACCCGGCGCATCGCTCGTGGCGTCGTGACGTCCTCCGGTCCCGTCGAGTCGCGCCGGTCGGTCTCGGACCTCATCGCGCCGGGCGCGAGCGCGCGCGCAGTGATGTCCTACGGGCGCGAAGCGGCGCGCGACCACCCACGATGCGTCGTAACGACCGACCACCGACCACGCGCGAACCTCGCTTCAGTCCGACCTTGCTCGCACCTTATCGACCGTGGCGCCGCCTGTCCACCGCCGCGAGGGACTCGCCACGTGTTCAGTCACGACCACGCTGGTGCCCGGTCGCGGTGACCCCGGTGGCGGTGCGCCAGGCGGCGCGGCCTTCTCGGACCCACGGGCCGAGGCCGTGGTCGAGCGCCACGGGTCCGGCGTGGGAAAGTAGAGGTTCATGGCCGGTCCCCGAGGTGAGGTTGCGCACGACAGCGCCGAACGGCGCGCCCCCGGCTACCGCTCGCTCGGACGCAGACCCGACGACGACCTCCACGTGCCCGACGGCTGCGACCTCGGTCGTGTGAGCATCGTCCACGGCGCCAACGCCGACGTCATCTGGTTCGACGCGAGCGCGAACGAGGTCGTGTCGCTCTGTCACCTCTC
>JAKBCI010000183.1 GCA_021807965.1 Actinomycetes bacterium | reverse complement strand
CAGCCGAGACCGGATGAAGCCGCGGCCCCTCGGCGTCAGTGCCGAGACTTCGTCGAACACTCGTAGCGGTGTTGGCGAGGGTGCGCATCGAGGCGTCGACGTCGGCGTGCACCAGCACGCGCGAGCGGAGCCGGTCGCCGCTGATCGCTTCGCCGCGGTGCAGCGTGGCGTAGGCCACCATCTCGATGCTGCGACGGCGCAGTGACGGCGTGAACGGCTCGAGCAGTCCGTGGATCACGGGATCGGGCCGTAGCAACTCGACGTAGACACCGGGTGACTCCCGTCGTGTTTCACCTTCCGTGAAGCCGGCGTACGACACGGCGGCGATCTCGTGGCTCTCGATGCCCACGTCGTGTGACCGGTCGACGGTGACGGCGCAGGCTCGCAACACGTCGTCGAGTTCGTCACTGTCGCCGAGGTAGACCACGAGGTGACGTCGTACCGATCGGATGGCGAGTGCGCGCAAGAAGTCGTAGTCGACTTCGGTGGCGACGATGCGACCGCCGTCGTGCAGGCCGACCATCTTTGCGACGAGGTCGTCTCGCGTCCAGTGGGGCGGAATTCGCAGCCGGCCACCCTCGCGCGCGAAGGAGACGAGCGGTTCGTTGCCGTCATCGTCGACGACGCACGCGACGACCGGTTCGTCGTCGAGCAGCGGCGCCGAGAAGGCGAAATCTCGGGCTACTCGGATCACGCCGTCGCGTCGCGCGCCGATTGCTCGGCGCAGGTGACTGACCAGTGAGACGTCGGCGTTTCGCAGCAGGGCGATCAGGTCATCGATGTCGTCGTCGTCGGTCTGTTCGAAGTGCGACTGGTCTCGCCGTCGCTTGGCCATGAGGGCCATGGGCAGCGCCCCGAGCGCGTCAGTCGCTCTAGGACGCGGCGACGGGTTGTCGTGGTGAACCGTCGTCGCGACCGTGCTGTGCACGGGCGAACTCGAGGGCCGCGTCGCTGTCGTCGAGGGTCCCAGCGCGAGCGCGGCGACAATCAGTCCAGCCAGCCAGGCGGTCCCGCCGAGTCCCAGTACCGCCCCGTGATGCAATCGGGCAATGTTGCGCACCAGCTGGATCACAAAAGCGAGCCAGAACAACGTCAGCGCGACGAGTAGGGCCCGAATCAAGGTGGCGTCGGCCCGTTGAGCGGCGACGGACCACCTGGTCACGACGACGTACGGCGTGAGCAGGAAGTAGACGCCGAGTGCGACTCCGTGGAGCGGTCCCGAGGCGAAACGTCTCACGGCGTGGGAACGATCTGCCAGTGAACGGGTTCGGGTGAATCGTTGGTCAGGTGGAGTCGGCAGGTCGTGATCGAGGCGATGCTGATGGTCGTAGTGACCGACTGGGTACGTTGCGAACAGGTCAGTTGCTCGAGCATCGGTGCGCTCGACTGGACCAACCAGGTCCCCGGGCCCTGGAGCGGGACGTCGTTGGTTGCCCCAACCGATGAGAGATCGCCGACGAGCGCGCCGCTCGCGGCGCCGACGATCTGCGCTGAGGCGGCTGGCGGCGCGATCGCGTCGGTCGACGGTACTGATGGCGACGCGGACCTCTCGGTCGCGATTGCGCTGGGCGTCTTCGAAACCGTCGGTGTTGGCCTCGCCGTCGTGGTGGGCGTGGACCTCGTCGGCGGTGTCGTCGCCAAGGTCGACGTCGACACGGGGCGCACCGGTGGCGCCGCTACGCGGGGGGTGATGCCACGAGATTGCGCGACGGGCTTCGGGGGACTCGAGACTGTAAAGACGAGGACGAGCAGCAGTATCGGGCTCGACCACAAGACCAGGTGCGCCGCTCGTAGCGACGTCACGCGAAGGATCATGATTCCACGGTACCGACGCGCGCGCACCGTCGCCAAACTGGGTGACGTCATGGTCGCTCACACGAGGAACCGGTAGGCGAAGCGTTGAAGTTCGTTCTGTAGTGATTGCGGCGCGGAGTGGTCGACTCCGGCGAGTTCGCGCCACGACCGACCCTCGTAGACCCGGGCGTACGTCAGCCGGGCCAGTCGATCATGAGGCCCGCCACGGTAGCCGGCGAGTCGGCGCTCGAGGGGCGAGTCGTCTGAGGCGGCGACGTCGTCGTCGAGACCTCCGGCCGCCTGCTTCGCGGCCTTCTCCTTGAGCAGCCAGCGCCGCAGTCGTCCACGAATCGCTGACAGGATGTCGGGTGCCGCGAAGGGGCGAGACTGCCCGGCCCACTCGGTCAGCATCTCGCTCGCCAGCGCGATCGCGACACCGAGCGTTTCACTCGGTTCGCTCACAACGCCCGCGCCGAAGCGGAGTTGGCGACAGACATTCACGATCCCCGGCAAGAGTGTCTGGAGCAACGCGCGGTGGACGCTGGCGTCCGCGGCCCCCTGGAGCATGATTTGGACCAGTCGCGCACGCTCCAGCACCGAACGGCCGGCGCCGATCTCGAGCGCGTCGACCAGGTCGCCGAGGTCCTCGATTCCATCGAGTGGCGCGTCGGGGTGACGTTCGCGTAGCCGGTGCAACGCGGTCGCCGAGGGACTTCGGTGGGCGACGTGTCGCCAATCGGAGCGAAGCTGACTGAGTAGGTCGTAGGTATTTGCCATGGGACGAAGTACACCGGGACGTGCGCGTAGCGACGCACACCGTTGGGTAACTCGAATCACGCCAGTTTTCATGACGCGCATCGTGTCAAGTACTGCGCATAGCGTCACGCACATACACGACCTAGGCTGCGCCCATGGACATCGAAGCGTTCTACCAGCAGAATGAAGCGCGCCGTGAAAGCGCGGAGTTCGAGTTCGGCGACGAGTGGACCGACGCGACGGGCAACACCTATCGCTTGTCCTGGGTCGAGGCCACGGGCGAGCTCTACCTGATGATCGGTCCCGAGGCGACGGTGAGCGAGGATATCTTCGGAGACTTCCTCGTCGCCGATGAACCGGTGAGCGGTTTGACCGTCGTCGTCATCGCCACCGTCGCGTCACTGGGTGCCGTCGAGGATCAACTCGAGGGCTGGGAGGACGCGATGCTCGATGAGAATTCCCTCGAGTGGCTCTACGAACGCTTTACCGACTAGACCGTGCCGGTGTTTCGAACACCGGTGCTGACGCTTCAGGGTTAGAGATACGGCGTCGACGACTGCGCGATGCGACAGAGGTTGGTGAGTGACGGGATCAGGTTGGCGATGGGCACGCGCTCGGCCTCGTTGATCGTGGTCATCAGTGGGTTCCAGCCACCGTCGCTGGAGGTCGCCGAGGCGGCGTACGGCGTGGCGCGCAGCAAGACGGCGAGTGCGTTGGACTGCAGAATCGTTCGCGCCGAAGCGGTGACGCCGGGTCGCGTGCTTTGACGGTAGATCGCCAGTGACTGGTCAACGTACCTACAGGCGATGCGGGCCTGGGACACCGCCCCGGAAGTGCCACACGAACTGAGTGCCAGCGCCGACGTAGCAACGAGGACGAAGGGAACCAGTCGTCGAATCAGGCCAGCCACGAGTCCGCGGCTTGAAGCAAGAAATCACTGATCGTTCGTCCGTGCTCGAAGACGTCGCAGAGCGGATCTTCGCCCTTGGCCACCTGGCTGAGGGAGATCGCACGGCGAGCGACGATGGCGATTCGGCGTTCGCCCGTCTCGGTGGGCGAGGCGAACGTATCGGTTGCGGTGACCTCGAGTGGCAGGTCGACGCCGCCGATCGGCGCAAGGTCGATGGCCAGTCGCAAGAGGTCGGGGCCGTGGGGCATCGGCGGCAGACTCCACGTCAAGATCAAGGGGAAGTGGAAATCGTCCGGCGGGTCGACGTCATCGGGCAGACCCAGTACGGCGTCTTCGAAGGCGAGAAGGGTCCTCGGGTCGACGTCGAGCTCGACGTGCAGGTCCACGGGGCCACCACACCCGTCCTCGGGGTGGAGGTCAACCTCCCACGCCTGACGCAGGGAGTAGGTCTCAACGAAATGCCGTTCGTCATGCACGTGGAACCCGTGAGTGACCGCGTGGTCCTTGAGATCGGCTACGAAACCGGCGACGTCGATGGCGGCCATCACTTCAAGATTAGTCGTCGACGTGTCACGTGTTGCGACGTCGACCAGATCTAGAGGC
>JAKBCI010000182.1 GCA_021807965.1 Actinomycetes bacterium | reverse complement strand
CGGCGGTGGGATGGTGGCGGCCTTCGAAGTGCTGATCGCCACCAGTCCCGTGCGCAACCTCATCCGCGAGGGGCGATCCAATCAGCTGACCAACGTGATGTTCACCAACTCAAAGGAAGGTATGCAGGTGCTCGAGATCGACTTGGCCCGATTGATCATGGCGGGGACGATATCCTACGAAGATGCCTTCGCGACGAGCGCGCACCCCAAGGAGTTGACACGAGCCCTCGAATTCTCGGGATACAAGGGCCCCAAGACCTGAGCCGTTCGTGACGCTCCGTCGCGGTCCAGAACTTCCGTATCTGTTGGTGGCTGGCGTGACCCCGGTTGGGCGCGGCTGGCTGCTCGCGGGAGCGAGGCACCACGCGGCGACGTTCATGCCCGAGCCACCGAAGCTATTCGCGAGTTTTCTCGAGGTCTTGAACGAGCGCCCCGCCTACGCGACGATCGTGGTCAACGCGCCAATTGGTTTTCGCGACGAGGTGGGTGAGCCACCGCGAGCCTGTGACCTCGCGGCACGAGTGTTGCTCGCCAACCGCCGGACGACCGTCGCGACCGCGCCGACGCGCGCGGTCCTCGCCGGTGATGAGAGTTCGACTTCGGGTCTCGACGCGGCCACGCTCCAGCGACTGCCTCGTTACCGCGAGGTTTACAACGAGATGTCGCCGTTCCGTCAGCGAGTGGTGTACAGCGGGCACCCCGAGTTGAGCTTTTGTCAGTTGAACGGCGACGTTCCTTTGCGTTGGTCGAAGCGTCGTGAGGAGGGTCGCGACGAACGTCGCGAACTGCTCACGATGCGCATCCAGAACGCGCACGTGATTCTCGAGGCTGACCTACCGGTGCCCGAGAAGCACCTCTTGGACGCAGCCGCACTGCTGTGGACGGCGCGGCGGGTGAACGGCAAGGCCGCCAGGCGAATCCCGAGTGACGCCGAGTGGGACAGTGAAGGTCTGCGCACCGAGTTCGTCTACTAATTCAGAAGTGCCACTGCAGATTCTGAAATGGTGCCAATAACTCCGGCCCGGCGTAGACGGCGAACGCGGCACCGACGGCGAGAAAGACGCCGTAGGGAATCGGCTGGTGGCGCTCGATCCGTTTGGCGGCGATCAGGGCCACCCCGGTGACGGTCCCGACGATGTTGGCCGTGAAGAAGCCGAGCAGGGCGTAGCCGACACCAAGCCACCCGAGCCCGAGACCGAGGACGAGGGCGAGGCGCACGTCGCCGAAACCGAGCGCGCGCGGACGCACCGCGTTGATCAGAAAGAAGAACGTGAACCAGACGACCGCGGTCGCCGAGGCGACGACGAAGCGGTGCCAGTCGTGCTCGTGGAGACTCGCCGCTACGAGCGAGATCTCCAGTAACGCGAGGGTTACGTAGACGATCGGTCGCGGTAGTACCATCAGCTCGGCGTCGATCACCCCGAGGGCGAGCAGCCCCGCGAGCATGATCAGCAACGCCGGTAGCGCCGCGTTGTAGCCAACTCGCGCGGCCGCCCCGGCGAACAACAGCGCCGTGGCGAGTTCCACCAACGGGTAGCGGGCCGCGATCGACTCGCCACAGTGACGACACTTACCACGCAGCACGATCCACGAGATGATGGGAATGTTGTCGCGTGCCGTAATCGGTTGGCTGCAGCGCGGGCAGGCCGACCTCGGCCGAACGATCGACCGGTGCCGTGGTACCCGATAGATCACGACATTGAGAAACGACCCGACGATGAGGCCGAGCGCGGCGCAGTAGCCGATGAGAAGACTCAGCACCCGACGGGGCCCCCAT
Organism: Actinomycetes bacterium; assembly: GCA_021807965.1. The sequence goes on along the minus strand of JAKBCI010000182.1, from coordinate 2,358 downwards.
GGGATTTAGCGGGCCCCACCAACTTTGGTGCCCGATTCCCGATGCCACCAGTGTGGATCAAGGCGACGGTACGGGAACGAGTTGCGAGCACGCGTAGCACCTTCTCAACGATGGTAGATACACCAATTTTGCAGGTCATTTCACTATAGTTCGGGTGTTGGTGGACCCACAGTAGACGGTTATCCGCGCTCGGCGGCCCCGACCGACTACGGAGAGGAACAGTTGTGGCCAATGCGGTGAACCGCCGATATCGGTATGGCGCAAGTTACGTCGATCCCCTGACCGGCGTCCGATTCGAGGGTCACCACCCGCTCGAGCGACCCGATCTCTGGAAGATCTATCTCGACGAAGGTGAGGGACGATATCGTCGCCACGGCTTCGAGGGGACACTGCATCGCAACGAGCTCGAACAGGGCCGCGACGTCTCGCTGTTCATCCTCGGTTTCAATCCCGAAGGCGAAGCTGTCTGCGGCGTTCGCTTCCATGGACCCCTCGACGGCACGTTTAAGGCTGCGCTGATGGAGGAGATGGCTGACTCCCCGGAGATCGGTGAACTTGAACAGTTGATCAGCGATCACATTCGAGGTGGTGTCCTTGAAGTGAAAGGTGCCTGGTCCAAAGGTGAGGCGGCGACCGGCCATCGACAAGTGGCGGCCATCTCACGCTCGGTGACCCACGCGATGAACTGGCTCGGTGCTGAGTTCGCGATCGCCGCGGTCTCCGATAGCCTGGTGCCAATCGGCTCCCAAGCCGGTGGGCGCCAATTTGGCGAGGCGTCGGTTCCATTCCCTGATGAGCGGTACCGTACGGTCGCGGTGTGCTGGTATCGGTGGAATTCGCACGAGCTCAGTACGCCCGATCATCAGCGAGCCATGCGCATTGAGGCCGAACAGCTGATGCGCAACCCCGTTTCGGGCGCGCCGTCGGAGCTCAACGTCGCATCGACGCGAACGCGCTCGTGGCAGCCGCTCGTACTGGACGTGACGTCGCGTTCGCACCGAGAGATGCTCCAGGTATTGCGAGGCAATGACGCCGTCCAATTCGTCGATCGTCTGGAGGCTCAAGAGGGTCAGTTGCGCGCGATGCTCCCCACACCGAGCGATGCTCTGCTTCGCGAGGACTCGCGCTGGGTGTACTACCCGTGGCGCCGAGCGGCCGTTCGGCTGCTGGGTCCGCGCTCGTTCGGGTCGCTTCGTCTCGACCGCAACCGAAACAAGTTGACCCGCGAGGAGCAGTCGAGACTGCGGACCTTGCGCGTTGGGATCGTCGGAGTGAGTACCGGTAGCGCGATTGCCCACATCCTCGCCATGGAAGGTCTCGCGGGAGAGTTGCGACTGGCCGACTTCGATACCATCGACGTGTCGAATCTCAACCGGGTCGCGGCCAGCGTGCTCGACCTCGGCGTGAACAAGGCGGTCGTCGCCGCCCGCCGAGTCACCGAGACTGACCCGTATCTGCGCGTGGTCGCCTTCACCGATGGCGTTCGGCCCGACAACCTCGCCGAATTCCTCGAGGGACTCGACGTGGTCATCGAGGAGTGCGACTCCATCGACATGAAGTTCCTCATACGCGAAGCGGCCCGGGAACGTCGGATCCCGGTCATCATGGAGACGAGTGATCGTGGGATCCTCGACGTTGAGCGCTTCGACCTCGAACCGAACCGGCCGATATTCCACGGTCTCTTCGGCGCGCTCGACTCGACAGCCTTGGCCGGACTCACGATGGCCCAAAAGGGTCCCTACGTCGCTCGCCTGATCGGTCCGAGGGAGGCATCGGCCCGAGGCGCGGCGTCGTTCCTCGAGGTCGGACACTCGATCACCGGCTGGCCGCAGCTGGCGAGCGAGGTGTCACTCGGCGCGGCCGCGGTGGCCACGGCGGTTCGCCGCCTTGGTACGACGGGCGATCTGTCGTCGGGCCGAGTCCGTATCGACGTCGACGAGATCATCTCGACGCTCGCGGAGATTGAGATTGACACCCAAACGCCGGCCGACCTGGCGAGTCCGCCACCCGACGACGGCCCCCTGGACGAATCCGAGGCGATGACGTTCATCGTGGACGCCGCCCGCCGGGCTCCGTCGGGCGGCAACATGCAGCCCTGGCGGTTCGAGGCCGACGACGACGAGGTTCGCTTCTACCTGGTGCCCGAACGCTCGTCGATCTGGGACGTGCAGTTTCGGGGCAGTTACCTAGCCCTGGGCGCCGCGCTCTTCAATGCGCGAGTCGCCGCCGCGTCGATCAAGCAACTCGGACACGTCAAGCTCTTTCCCGACGGCCGCCCGACCAACCACGTCGCCACCCTCTATCGCGGCCGGTCACTCGACGCCGACGTCGCCAAATTGCTGCCCTACGTTGCGACTC
>JAKBCI010000181.1 GCA_021807965.1 Actinomycetes bacterium | reverse complement strand
GTTCAGCACCCCCCCGACGTTCTCGCCGCGCTCGACGAGCAGATTCGATCGGCCGAGAGCGCAGTGAGTGGCGCGACCACCGCCATCGACCGCTACTACGGAGCCTTCGAGGTGGGCGAACTCGATCCCAGTGAGCTGCGGAGTCGCGTTAAGAGACTTGAGGAAACCCTGGACACACAACAGGCGGAGCTCGCGCGCCTCAGGGAGCAGCGCCGGCACGAAGACCCTGGTGCCGCTCGGCTGATCGATTTGATCGCTGCGGCGCAACACATCGAAGAGGTCCTAAGTACGCCGGAGGCGTGGCAGGTGAAGCGCCGCCTGGTCCAGGCACTCGTCGAGACGATCGTGGTGAGTCCGGGACGGCATGTCCAGGTCACGCTGCGGGTTCCGACGGAGAATGCGCTGGGTACGGGCAGGGTGCTACCGGGCAGCCGCGTACGTCGCCGTACGGGGTCACACGCGAAGGCTGGACACACGAGAATGAGCCCGTCAAATGGGGGTGCGGGCACCTGGGCGCCCTCGCGCGCCGCGGGGGACGAGGAGTTGGAGTGGACCCCGTTTCGTATGGGGTCCCGTGTGGTGGAGGTGCTGGGAATCGAACCCAGGTCCGTCGGCTTCTAAGTGAACATTCTCCGAGCGCAGCTGATGGGAATTGTCGGGGGGGAGCATCGACACCAGCACCGCTGCAATCCCGTAGTCAACTAAGTTTTCCCGACGTCCTCATTGACAAAGGATGACGGTGAGCCCTGCTTCATGACGCCCGTGACCTACACCGCAAGGCCGGGTATAGACGGACGTGTTACCTAAGCGGCAACAACAACGTGAGCTGTAGAGTTCGCGTTTATTTTTGTTTCCGGCTCTTTAACGTGGCTCCGGAGACCACGGCTCGCTTCTTTCACCATTTCGACCAACGTCGAAACCAATCACCCCCTCGGCACTGCACGATCACTCTGACCGCATACTCAGCGTACCGTACGGGCGTCGCATCGCGTCCGGCGTAAGGTCGTGCTGCTCGTAACGGGGGCCGGCGGTTAGCCGAACTTCTCGAAGTTCCGAACCGAGACGGCAATCTCGCGCTCGGCGTCCCGCTTGGCGAGCGCCTGGCGGCGGTCATGTTGTTTGCGTCCTCGGGCGAGCGCCAACTCGACTTTCGCACGACCGTCCTTGAAGTACACCTTGAGTGGCACGATCGTGAGCGGTTGCGTTTGGGTCTTGACCCACCACTGGTGGATTTGGTGGCGGTGGACGAGGAGTTTGCGCTTTCGATCTGGATCGTGACTACCGAACCCAACTGCGTAGCTCCACGGCGGAATGTGTGATCCGAAGAGCCACAGCTCCCCATCGTCGATCCGGGCAAAGCTTTCCGCGATCTGTGCCTTTCCCTCACGAAGCGACTTGACTTCACTGCCGGTGAGCACGAGGCCGCACTCGAGGGTGTCTACGATCTCATAGTCGTGACGCGCACGGCGATTCGTGGCGACCACGTGGTCGCCCGTTGCGTTCGCCTTCGCGTTGGCCCGGCGCTCTTGCATCTGTTTGGCTCGTGCCACAATGCCAGCGTAGTGACCGGGGTCGGCCGCATCGTTGGTCGGTAGGGTGGGCTCGTGCTGAACCTGACCCCGGCGTTGCGAGACGCGATGGTCGCGACGTGCATTCGGGCCCTGCCCAATGAGGGCTGCGGACTCATTCTCGGGCGAGTAGCGGGCGATGACGCAACGGTGACCGAGGTAGTGGCGAGTCCGAACGTCGCGGAGTCGGCGCGGATCTATGAAGTCGACAGCCGGGTGCTGTTCCAAGCGTTTCGACGAGCCGACGTGGAGGGACTGTCGGTACTTGGCGTATTCCATTCGCACACGCATTCCGAGGCGTACCCGAGCCCCACGGACGTTCGTCAGGCACCGGATCCGCAGTGGCACTACATCCTGGTCTCCCTGCGCGACATACCGGCCGTCGTCCGCAGCTTTAGGATCGAAGGTGACACGGTCACGAGCGAAGAGATCTACATTGAGGACTAACGAGTCGCCTGTCGGCACGAGGAGGTCCGGATAGTGACCACTATCGCATCGAGTTCGACTTCCTACGATTTGGTGCTGCTCGCCTTGCGGCTCTTCCTCGGTTCGATGATCTTTGCGCACGGGTACCGGAAGTTCTTCGGAGGCGGCCGTCTGGCGGGGACGGCGAAGTGGTTCGAGTCAATAGGCGTGCGCTACGGCGGACTCAACGCGCTGGTGGCGGCATCTACGGAGGTGGGCGTCGGCGTCTTGCTCGTGTTCGGACTGCTCACGACACTGGCGTCCGCCGGTCTCATGTCGCTGATGCTGGTGGCAATCGCGACGGTGCACCGAAAGAATGGCTTCTTCGTCTTCAACAAGGGCGAAGGCGTCGAATACACCCTCGGCATCGCGGTCGCGACCCTCGTGCCCGGCACCTTCGGCGCCGGTCGATTTTCTCTCGACCACCTGTGGCACATCTTCGCGTGGTCACCGTCGGTTCATCTCGCGGTGACCCTACTCGTAGGACTTGGTGCTGCCGGTGCGCAGCTCGCGGCGTTCTATCGGCCGTCGCAGTCCGCGTAGGTCACGCCCCGCAACACGGCCGCTAAATTCGACCGAAACGGTCGTAATTTGACCACAGGAGGAGAGCGCGATGGCTGCGACAGTTCGAATTCCCACGGTGCTACGGCCAGCGATGGGCGGACTGACGACGGTGTCGGTCGAGGGAGCGACGATCGGCGCCGTACTCGCCGAGCTCACGTCCACGTACCCGTTGATCGAGAGCCAGCTGCTCAACAAAGATGGGTCGCTGCACCGTTTCTTGAACGTCTACGTCAACGACGACGACGTTCGCTACATCGGTGGCGTGGACGCGCCGGTATCCGATGACGATGAGATCACCCTGTTGCCCGCCGTCGCCGGGGGTTTCCTCTAGTGGCGCGTGTCCAATCGGTTCTCGACTTGGTTGGATCGACACCGGTCATCGACGTCAGCGCGCTCTCGCCACGAACCAACGTCACAATCCTGGCGAAGCTCGAGGGGCGCAACCCAGCTGGATCCGTGAAGGACCGGGTCGCCGTGTCGCTCATTCGCGCGGCGGAGCGAGATGGTCGACTCATCCCTGGTCAAGACGGTCAGATCGTGATCGAGCCGTCATCGGGCAACACGGGAATTGCCCTGGCGATGGTGTGTCGGTTGCGGGGCTACCACCTCAAGGTCGTGATGCCCACGAACGTCTCGCCCGAACGCCGTCAACTGCTCCTGGCGTGGGGCGCGGAGATCATCGACTCGTCCGGTGCCGAGGGTTCGAACGGCGCCGTGCGGCTGGCCCAGTCAATCGCCGCCGAGCACCCCGACTGGGTTTTTCTCTACCAGTACGCCAATCCCGCCAATCCCCAGGCGCACTACGAGACCACCGGTCCCGAGATCCTCGCTGACGTGCCCGAGGTGACTCACTTCGTGGCCGGCCTTGGAACGTCGGGGACGCTTATGGGCGTCGGGCGGTATCTCAAGGAGCACAAGCCCGGGGTTCAGGTTTGGGCAATTGAGCCACCGAGTGGCGAGATCGTCGATGGCCTGCGCAGTCTGGACGACGGCTACATCCCACCGATCTTCATCGACAACCACGGCGTCGACCTGCTCGACCGCAAGGTGGTCGTTCGACCGCGCGAATCGATCGAGTGGACACGGGCCATGACTGAGGTCGGCTTGTTCGTGGGGATCTCATCGGGGGCGATCATGGCGGGCGCGGTGAAGTGCGCATTGACGATTCCCGAAGATCAGGCGGCCACGATCGTCACGATCGTCTGCGATGACGGGTGGAAATACCTTTCGACGGGGGCGTGGAGCGACGACATCGACGACGTGGTCGAACGCGCGAAGCGAATCATCTACTTCTAACTCGGTCGGCGATTCCACTACGGTGGTCGCACCGATGAGAGGAACACCATGACCACGCGAGCCGATGGCCGAAATCCTGCGGAAGCCCGACCCCTGCGGTTCGTCCGCGACTACACCGAGATGGCAGCCGGATCGGTCCTCGTCGAGGTCGGTCGCACCAGGGTCCTCTGCACCGCCTCAGTTGAGACCGACGTGCCCCGCTGGCTTCGAGGGTCGGGCAAGGGGTGGGTGACCGCGGAGTACTCGA
>JAKBCI010000180.1 GCA_021807965.1 Actinomycetes bacterium | reverse complement strand
TGGCGAATCGATCCCGACGGCGCCCTCGGCATCCGCCAGTACCACGAATCGAGAGAGCGTCCCGGCGACAAGCTGACGGTGGATGAGTACTACGGATGGATGTTCGAGAACTCGGTGCCGGGTCTACCGGCGCGGGCCGCGTCCGAGGGGCTGAGTCCCTTGGCGTGGATGCGCCGATACGGCGCCTTTGAAATCACGCGGGGTCAAGGGGCGCTCTTCGATGAGCCGGTCCCCGTCGAGGAGCTCGTCGATACCGCGGTCGCGAAGTACGGCCGGGCCTACAGCGCCGCGGCCAAACCCGACTCGCCGAACATCGTGCCGGTGGGGGCGCCGGCCCCTGATGACCAGGGCCGTCGCGCGATCGGCGTGGCGGTCGACGGCGTGGTGCGCCGGGGATTCCCCACGCCATCGGGACGCCTCGAGTTCTGGTCCTCGACGCTCGCCCAGTGGGGATGGCCCGAGCACGCGCTGCCTGGCTACATCCGTAGCCATGTGCACCCGGCGGCGATGGACCCCGACCAGATGGTGCTGCTGTCGACCTTCCGGCTGCCCACCCACATCCACACCCGATCGGCCAACTCGAAGTGGCTCGACGAACTCGCCCATACCAATCCCGTCTGGATCCACCCGTCGGACGCCGCCCGGCTCAGCATTCACGCCACGGGTGATCTCGTGCGCGTGGAGACCGAAATCGGCTACTTCGTCGCCAAGGCGTGGATCACGGAAGGCATTCGTCCGGGCGTTGTCGCGTGCAGCCACCACATGGGGCGTTGGAAGCTGACCGGACACGCGCACCACGCGGGTGGGCTGATGGCGACCGTCGACCTCGAACGAGGAGCGGACGGTTGGTCGATGCGCCAGCGAGCGAGCGTCAAGCCCTATCGGTCGACTGATCGCGACACGGCGCGAATCTGGTGGAGTGACACGGGTGTGCATCAGAACCTCACGTTCCCCGTGCACCCCGATCCCATCTCGGGCATGCACTGTTGGCACCAGGCCGTTCGCGTTCGACCCGCGCTCGAGGGCGATCTCCACGGCGACGTCGTGGTGGATACCGCCAAGTCGCGCGACGTCTACCTGCGCTGGATGGCCCAGACGCGGCCGGCGGGTACTGTCTCGCCCGATGGCACGCGTCGTCCGTCGTGGCTGATGCGCCCCCTACGGCCGACGGCGCCGGCCTTCGTGATTCCCCGCGGCGACTCGTGACCACCCTGGCCGAACGTGACGAGCGCGACGAGGGGTTGCGACCGGGTCGCTTCGAGTTGCTGCGCGCCGTCGGCGCCGTGACGGCGACGGTCCCGCCGAGTGGCGACCGCGTGGCGCTTGCGCTTGGGCTCGAGGCCTTCGAGCCGGCAGTACACACCGACCTCTTCGTTCTCTCACTGCCGCCCTTCGCCAGCATCCACCTCGATCCCGAAGGCAAGCTCGGTGGTGAAGAGAGCGATCGGGTTGCGGGGCTGTGGCGCGTGCTCGGGCTCAACGCGCCCGCTAACCCCGATCATCTCGGTGCGCTCCTCGCCCTCTACGCCGAACTAGGTGAGGCCGAGTACGGCGCGGCACTCGAGCGCACGCGGGCGCGCCTGCGCCACAGCAGGTCGGTGTTGCTCTGGGAACACCTGTGGTCGTGGGTGCCCGGCTACCTCGACGCGGCGGAGCGAGAGGGTGATTACGCGGCGTCGTGGGCGCGACTGACGCGTCGCGTCCTCGTTCGAGAGGCCCACCTCAGTCCCGGTGCGACCGCACTGCCGCTGGCACTGCGGGTCGCGCCGGGGCCACTCGACGCACGGGTCGGTGTCGACGACTTGCTCGACGCGCTCTGCGCTCCGGTACGGACCGGCATTGTGCTGACGTACCGGGATCTCCGACACGCGTGCGACGACATGGGTCTGGGCCTGCGCCGTGGCGAACGACGCTACGCGCTACGGGCGATGTTCGAGCAAGACACACCCGCCACGTTGCGCTGGCTCCATCGGTACGCCCTCGAGTGGGAGCGACTCCATCGAGGACGTCCGCTCGTGCGACACGACTCGAGTTGGTGGTGGATCGCTCGCGCGGCACGAACGGCGTTGGTCCTCGACGAGCTGTGCGCCGACGGGACATGACGGGCCAGCGTTCGTAACGACGAAGCCGTTCCGACTCGCCGCAGCCAACGGTCGACGTGGTCGGAGTCGGCCGCGTCGAGTGCGCCACGACCGCGACGCTGTCGACCAGACCGCTAACACCCGAGGTGGGATGACCCAGCGCTGGTGTCGCGCACCGAGCCGAGGGTTGATCGAGGGCCGCTCGAATGACCCGGGATCTCGATGGACGCAGGCGAACCAGAGTACGACACGGTCGATACTCGATCGTTGTACGCGAGACGGTCTTCGTTCAGCGAGCTCGAGATCGAACACAATGACGCGTCCACGGTTCGATGACGAGCTCGGCGCTCTCGTTGGGCGATTCGGGCCCGCAACACTGACCACGCACCCGCACGCCGAAACACTCAACGACTGGGCCCGTGGGACGTCGCCAGGTCCGGGGCGCCCGTGGAGCGCTTCAGCAGTTCGTCAGCCCTCACGGACGAACGATGACCGATGGCAGTACGTCGCCTCGTCCAACGCCGTCGTTCACGTCACAGTCGCGGGGATCAAGCCTCTCGCCACATTCGTCGCAGACGAGTACCGCAGTGGTCTCGTGTCCACACGCGGTGTGGACGAGGACGACCGGCGGCCCGAGCGGTGCCGCGTACTGGTCACCCCACTGACGCATGGTCGTGAGAATCGGCCACAGATCGCGGCCCTTCGCGGTGAGCAGGTAGTTGACGCGCGGCGGGTGTTCGCTGTAAGGACGCCGCGCGAGGACGCCTTGGTCCACGAGCTTGCTCAGCCGCTGATGCAGGATGTTTCGCGAGATGCCGAGACGCCGCTGGAAATCCTCGAACCTCGTCACGCCGAGAAAGGCGTCACGGACGACGAGCATGCTCCACCACTCGCCGATCACCTCGAGACACTGGGCCACCGAGCAGTCCATGTCGGCGAAACTCTTTCGTTCCACGTGTCCAGTGTAGTCAGTTGCATTATGCAATGCAGTACCCTACAGTGCGTCTTATGACAAAACTAACTAGTGGTGACGCGATCGGCGGCGAAACGCACGACTGGTCGAATCCTCCAGTCTTCATCGTGACTGCGTTGGGCGCATTCATGGCGTCACTCGACCTCTCCATTGTCAACGTCGCCTTCCCGGCACTTGAGCGCGCCTTCTCGCACGACGCGCGCGCGAGTTTGGCGTGGGTCGTTACGGGCTACTCGATCGTCTTTGGCTCACTGCTCGTCGTAGCCGGTCGAACTGCCGACCGACTTGGCAACCGTAAAGTCTTCGTTGCCGGATTGGCTATTTTCTGTCTCGGTTCCGCTTTGTGTGGCGTCGCGCCCTCAGTCGGTCCGCTCATTGCGGGGCGCGTCGTCCAGGGCGCGGGCGCGGCGGCGGTGCTTCCCGCGTCGCTCGCACTATTGCTGGGGGCCTATCCACCGCAACGCCGATCGCAGGTCGTGGCGTTGTGGGGCGGCATCGGTGCCCTCGCCGTTGCCACCGGTCCATCGTTCGGTGCGGCACTGATCACGTGGTTGGGATGGCGCTCCGCGTTCTACGTGAACCTGCCTATCGGTCTCGTCGCGTGGCTGATCGGTCGTCGCGTACTCGACACGACCACGGTGACGACGTCGCGCTCGCGTCCAGACTTCTGGGGCGTCGTCTTGCTGAGCGGGTCACTGGCCACACTCGTGTTCGGGATTTCTCAGGGTCGAAGCTGGGGCTGGACGAGTTCACTGGTGCTCGTCGGATTCGCTTCGTCGTTGGTGCTGGGATCGCTCTTCTTCTATGGATCGAACCGCCACGAGGATCCCGTACTGGACCTCGGTCTCTTTCGAGCTCGATCGTTCAGCGCCGCCAACGCCGCTACGTTGCTGTACGCGATGGGCTTCTTCGCCATGTTGCTCGGCAACATCCTGTTTCTGACCAGTGTCTGGCATTTCTCGATTCTCCTGGCGGGCCTCGCCGTCACACCCGGTCCCCTGGTGGTCGCCCTCGTGTCGAGCTCGGCGGGTCGCCTGGCGGGGCGGTGGGGCTTTCGCCCCGTACTTCTGCTGGGCTGTGGAGTGTTCGCCGCGGCTCTGTCCTGGTTCGC
>JAKBCI010000179.1 GCA_021807965.1 Actinomycetes bacterium | reverse complement strand
GAGAACACTGAGTCCGCGGTCTCCTTGATGATCTTCGCGCGTGGGTCGTAGTTCTTGTAGACCCGGTGGCCAAAGCCCTCGAGCATGACGTGACCCTGCTTAACTGACTCGATGTAGGCCGGGATGTTCTCGTAGCTGCCAATCTTGGCGAGCATCTTCAGCACCGCCTCGTTCGCGCCGCCGTGGCGCGGCCCGTAGAGCGCAGCCGTCGCGGCGGCGGTGGCTACGTAGGGATCGCCGTGGGATGAAGCGACCGTGCGCATCGCGGTCGTCCCGCAGTTCTGCTCGTGGTCCGCGTGCAGAATGAACAAGATGTCCAGGGCGCGCGCCAAGATGGGATCGGCCTCGTAGCGCGGTTCGGCGACCTTCCACATCATGGAGAGGAAGTTCTGGGTGTAGTCCAGGGCGTTGTCGGGGTACACGAAGGGCATGCCCACGGAGAAGCGGTGCGCGGCCGCGGCCAGCGTCGGCATCTTCGCGATGAGACGAACGACCTGCTTGTGCAGCACCTCGGGGTCCGAGAGCGTCTTGGCGTCCTTGTAGTACGTCGAGAGAGCCGCAATCGCCGAAACGAGCATGCCCATGGGGTGCGCGTCGTAGTTGAAGCCCTCGAGGAAGCGCTTGCGCACGTTCTCGTGGATGTAGGTGTGGTAGGTCACCTCGCGCTTCCACTGGTCGAACTGTTCGGCCGTGGGCAACTCGCCGTAGTTCAGCAGGTAGGCGACCTCGAGGTAGGTCGACTTCTCGGCGAGCTGCTCGATGGGGTAACCGCGATAGCGCAGAATGCCGGCCTCGCCGTCGAGGTAGGTAATCGCCGACTCGGCGGCCGCGGTGGCCATGAAACCCGGGTCAAAGAACCAGACGCCGGGCACCGCCTTCTGAAAGTCCTTCGCGGCGATGCCGCCGTTGTTGATCTTGATCTCGTGTACGTCACCCGTCCGGTTGTCGGTCACGGTAATGGACTCGGTCACGGTTCCTCGCTTCCTACAGGGCCCCTATCCACACTAGGCCACTGGCGAGGAGCCGACGACGTCAGCCGGTTCCCGAGGGCGCCATCGTCACGTGGTACGTCCGCGACGTCGGCCACCGTCGGCCACCGGGCGCGCCCGCCAGACTCAGGGAGAGCGTGAAGCGTTCGCTCGCCACCGTCGAGAGGTCGTTGGCGACGAATCCGTAGGAGGCGAGCGGGCCGAGGGTGGCCGCCATGACCTGACGCTGGGCGACGCCCAGCGGACCGGTTGGCGTCGCAACGATCGTGAGCGTTACCGGCTGGACGTCGACGGCGGCGTTCGACACGGTGATCGCGAGGTGAACCGCCGTCGTGGGGGGCAGCACCAACTGGCCCGGCGGGGCGGGCAGCGGCGAGGGCGTTACCGCCACGGCGGTAATGCCGATGCCGCGAACCAGGGTCAGCGACGGCGCGGCGCTGAGGTTGGCCAACGCCGCGCGCAGCGGGACGGTGGCCATGGTGTCGCCCAGCGGCTCCAGGTGAACGAGGCCGGGCTCGCGCACGAGCCCGAAGCGCGCGAGGGACCACGCGGCGGCAGTCTGTGCGAGTGAGGCCTGGGCCGCCGACCACGACTGGGGAGTGGTGGCGAGCGAAGTCCACGGAAGCTGGAGCGCCGCGGCGATGGTGTCCAACAGTGTCGCGTAGTCGTCGTCGCGCTGCTCAATGAGCTGCGCGGTCACCGTGTTGAGCTGGTGGGCAACGCTCGGGCGCCGCAGCAGCGCGGCGTCGACCTGCCACGCGGGCAGCTGCTCGCCGAGCTGATCCAGCCGAGCGAGAAAGACCCCACGGCTGAGTGACGCGCCGTGACCCAGCAGGTAGGCCAGTCGCGCCTCGAACGCGTTCTGCCCGCTGATGAGTCGATTCGCGAGCGCCCCGAAGCTTCGGTTCTCGCTTCGTCGCGGAGAGCGCGCCTCGTGCGCCGCGCGCGACACGTCGTGCGCAAAGCCGAGCACGAGCACGCTCAGGGCGAGGGCGATCGCCACGAACGCTTGATTACGCCGACGCCTGGCGCGAGAACGGGCCACGGCGAACCAACTTACTCACTCAACTGTGCGAACCGACCGGTCACGCCTCGAGTTCGTCGTCCACCTCGATGATCTCGACCACACCAGATTCGAGGGGCTCATCATCGTCAATCCCCCAGCGCTGCGGATCGAGTCCCGCCGCGAGCGTCGGCGCCTCGTTCAGGTCGGGTATCGCCTTGGCCGAGCCCGCCACGTGGAGTCGGCGCAGACCTCGAGCCGCTGGGATGAGACGACTTTCGACCGAGGCAACCATCTTGTTGTACGACTTCGTGGCCTCGTTGAGGGCCTTGCCCATGGCGCTCACCGGCTCGGCCACCAGCCGGATCCGGTCGTAGACCGTCTCGGCGACCCGCAGGATCTCCTCGGCGTTCACCGCGACGTCGTGCTGACGCAGCACCATCTGCACCGACCACAGCAAGGCCAGCAGGTTGGTGGGTCCGACGATGAGGACTCGCTCGCGGGTCGCGTACGCGTGGAGCTCGGCGTCCACGCTGAAGGCCGCGGTCACCGCGGCGTCGCTGGGCACGAAGCAGACGACGAACTCCGGTGCCGGCGCAATCAGCTCCCAGTACGACTTCTCGCGCAGGGTCTTCACGTGTCCGCGAAGCGCCAGGGCGTGTTCGCGGTAGAGCTCGTCACGGCGCTCGGCGTCCTCGGCGGCCACTGCCGACTCGAACCGATCGAAGGGGAACTTCGCGTCAATGGCGACCCGCCCGTTCGGCAACGTGACCACGCAGTCGGGTCGCCGCAGTCGGCCGGCGTCACTCACGGCCGACACCTGCAGGTCGAAGTCGATGCCCTCGTGCAGACCCGACGCCCGCAGCACGTTGGCCAGCTGCACCTCGCCCCAGTGCCCGCGCTGGCTGCTGCGTCCGAGCAATTGGTTGAGCCGCTGGGTCTCGGCCTGCGTGCGCAGCTGGGCCTCGAGGAGATCGCTCGCGCTCTGGCGCACGGCGGCCAGCGCACCGACGTGCTCTTTGTCGAAGGTCGACAAGTTGCGCTGGTACTCGTCGAGCAGGTCACGCAGGGGCCGCAGCGTGACGTCGAGACGGGCGTCGCGCTCGCGTTGGATCTCGGACTGTGACAGGCTGAACCGCTCGACGGTCTGGGCGAGCACGCGGTTGGACAGGTTCTCGAAGCGCACCTCAGCCTCGGCGAGCGCCTCGTCGTGCGCGAGACGGTCGCGTTCGGCCGCGTCGCGGGCGTGGGCGAGCTCGGCGTCGCGCACGGCGACGGTGGCTCGCAGCGCCGAGGCGTCGTCGCGCGCACGCTGCAGACGGCGGGCCGCCCAGCCCCACGTCAGCAGCACACCGACCAGAACACCGAGTACCGCGCTAAGGACCGCGACCATGAGACCTCCCCGTCGCTTCTTACCCTAGAGAACGTCGGTGACACGGCGATAGCCTGAGGCCATGCCTCGGCGCTTCTCATTTCTCGGACGCTCCCCCACGCCCATCATCGCGACACCGGTGTCTCCCGCGATGCGCCAGTCGATCGTGCGGGTCTTCGCCCTCGTCGGCGAGGCCATGGCCGAAGCCACCCACGCGCTACTCGCCGGCGATCGCGAGCTCGCCAAGCGCGTCGTCGACCAGGACGACACCATCGACCAGCTCGTGAACGAGATCGTGGCCTCCGCCGAGATCCAGCTCGTCGAGCGTGATGGCCTGTCCGTCGAGACGCGCCGCGCGCTGCTCACCCTGCTGCGCGTGCTGCCCGAGGTCGAGCGTAACGGCGATCTCGCCGAGCACATCGCGCGGCGCGCGGCGCGCGGACTGGGCAGTGAAATGTCCCCGCGCAGCCGGGGACTGATCGAGCGAATGGGCGAGGTTGCCTCGATGATCTGGCGCGAAGCGACGGACGTCATCATCGACGACAAGCCCGAGGCGACCGGCGCCATCGAGGACATCGACGACGAGCTCGACGAGCTCCACGTCGCTCTGACCGCGGAGCTGGTATCGGGTTCGATGGCCCTGCCGGTCGCGGTCGAGGTGTCCCTGCTGGCGCGCTTCTACGAACGCTTCGGCGACCACTGCGTCAACTTGGCACGGCGTCAGGTCGGCCGCGACGGCGCCGACTGACTAGGCCCGAACGGCGGCCCAGGCCTCGGCGATCTGCACGGCGTTGAGAGCGGC
>JAKBCI010000178.1 GCA_021807965.1 Actinomycetes bacterium | reverse complement strand
GTGCCGGTGGCTCCCCTATGTCGGACCTGTACCCAACCGTCACGCTCCAGTTCTCTAATGATCTCACGGACCTTCACTCACGACAATGGTCGGGAGGTTTGGAGAATCACTTCGTGGTTGGGCGCAGTCCCTCCACGACCCGAAAACGTTCTAAAACGACAAGCGTCGAGTCGTCAAGAATCGGAGCCGCACCACCGAGAGAGAATCTCATTTCTTCACTGCGCCAGAAGTTTTCGTGGCCCTTCCGCCATTCAGACACGGTCGCATGCCCCTCACCTTCGTCTAGTACATGTTGGTAGCCCACTTCGCCAAGCGGAACGGTGAGTACATCCACTGTCTCAATCACACATACAGGTTGATCATGAGAGTCAACCACGATTGAGCGCTGTCCTACGCACGGCAAGGTCTCGTGCTTGATTTCGTACTCCATAGCGAGTGACGTAGTTGTCACTTTGTGACCATCGAGGATGGCACCTACCAGACGGTCTCGAAGTGAACCAGGAAACGCAAACTCTGAACGAGGTAACTCAGAGAAGTCATCATCGGAGTGGTCTTCGTTCATTGGGGAATCCTAAGCCGCAGAGGCAAATGACAATTCCAGCGCGGGCACGGGGCAAAAACCTCTGCGCATCAACCTTCTATGAAAAAACGGTAGACATTGGTGTCGCGCCCGACGAAGCCCAACTTCCGGTACAGCTCGTTCGCGGCGGCTCGCGACGGGCGGCTCGTCAGGTCCACGGTCCGCGCACCGTGGTCGCGGGCCACGTCGAGGGCGGCACGAGTCAGTGCCGCACCGACGCCGACGTTGCGCGCCGTGGCCTCGACGATGACGTCCTCGATCCACGCTCGACGGCCGCTGGGGATCGCGAAGTCGACCAGGGTCAGCGCCCCGACGATCACGTCGTCAAGCGTCGCCACGAAGAGCGTGGTGCTCGGTGACGAAATGATCGCGTCGAGGTCGTCGTCGGTGAGCGGCGCAGCCGTTCTCGAGAGCTGGGGGAGCAGCCGGTTCAGCGCGTCTCGCAATCCGGGCGACGCCTCGCTCGCCACGGAGACGACGACGCTCACCCTTCGCCTCGCCAGACTGGCCGACGTAGGTCGTCGTAGTAGACGTCGCGAACTTCGTCGTTGATCGCGGCGAAGATCGGGTCCGCCCAACGCTCGGCGCCGAGCGTCCCCGCCGGCAGATTGTCGCGCGTGAACCAACCGGCGTCGGTGCACTCGAGTGGATGGATCCGCAGTGACCCGCCCGTCGCCCGACAGAAGAACAGCAACGAGTACAGCGGGATTCGTGACACGCCGAGCCGCATCCCGTCGAGCACGCCGATGAGGCGCACGGGCTCGACCTCGATGCCCGTTTCTTCGAGCACCTCCTTGACGACCACCTCGGGGGCCGAGTAGCCAACGTCACACCAGCCCGTCGGGTAGAGCCAGACCCCCGAATCGGCTCGCTGAATCAACAGCAACTCGCCGCGGTCGTTCGTGACCGCGGCCCCCACGGCGACCTTCGGGGTCGCGTAGCCGGGCACGCCGTGCCCCACGTCACCGAGCCAGTCCGTGACGTAACCGTCGACGTCGGGCCGCCCGTCACGTCCAAAGTCCGCGGCCGCTTTGATGTCGGCGGCGATACGCAGCACCTCCTCGTAGCGTTCGCGCTCGAACAGGCTCTCGGTGAACCCCATTCCGGTGCGAGCCACGCCCGCGAGCGACTCGGCCCAGCGCAGGAGCATCTTTTCGGTCACCGGCTCGTTCACGGTCACCCGATCGCGGCGTCGAGCACCTCGTCGACGGTACCCACCATGCCCGTATAGAAGGCGCCGAACTCGCCGTAGAGGGTGGATGCTTCGTCGTAGCGCATCGTGTAGACGCAGTCCTTCAGATCATCGACGTGCACCGCGAAGAGCGTGACGCCCCACTCCCAATCGTCCAGTCCCGTCGAGCCGGTCACGACCTGCAGCACGCGGCCGCGGAACGTACGCCCGGACGCGCCGTGCTGGCGCATCAGCGCCTCGCGCTCGTCGTACGCCAGCGCGTACCAGTTGTGCGACTCCCCTCGTCGCTTGGACATCGGGTAGAAACAGAACGCACTCATGCCCTCGGGCGGCAGCTTCGGAAAGAGCCGGTCGTTGAGCATCTTCTCGGGCATGCCCCCGGCATACTCGCTGACCTCGGTCACCGAGACGTAGCTCTCCGCGACGTGGAGGCCGGCGGCCTGGATCTTGGACTGGAAACGACGCAGATCCCAGAGGTCGTCGCCGAGCACCATGAAGCAGGTGTCCGCCTTCGCACCGACAATGGCCGCGGTTACCACCTGCAGGCCCGCGCCGACGGCGTCGTCGACCGCCTTGCGTACGGCCCCAGCGTCGACGGGCCCGGCGGGGTGGCAGAAGAGGTGGACGACGTTGAGCCCGCGCGACGTCAACACGGGTGGCGGTGTACTCATAGCTTCATGCTACGGCGATTCTCGCTGATACGAATCGACGTCGAACGCACGAGCGCGGGGCCCGAAGGCCCCGCGCTCGACTCGTCACTCTCGATTGAACTACTCGATCGATTTAGTAGTCGTCCATGCCGCCGCCGGGCATCGCCGGGGCCTTCTCTTCGGGCTTGTCGACGATCACCGCTTCGGTCGTGAGGAACAGCGCCGCAATGGACGCCGCGTTCTGCAGCGCCGAACGTGTCACCTTGGCGGCGTCAATCACGCCGGCCTTGATGAGGTCCTCGTACTCTCCCGTCGCCGCGTTCAAACCCTCGGTCGCCTTGGGGAGGTTGCGCACCTTATCAACGATGACACCACCCTCCAATCCGGCATTCACCGCGATCTGGGTGAGTGGCGCCTCAACGGCCTTGGCGACCATCCGAGCACCCGTGGCCTCGTCGCCCGACAACTTCTCAGCGGCCTCGAGAATCCGGCTCTGGCTGCGCAGCAACGCCACGCCACCGCCGGGCACGACACCCTCTTCGATGGCCGCCTTCGTCGTCGAGACGGCGTCCTCGATGCGGTGCTTCTTCTCCTTCAGCTCGACCTCGGTCGCGGCTCCAACCTTGATGACCGCGACGCCGCCGGACAACTTGGCGAGGCGCTCTTGAAGCTTCTCGCGGTCGTAGTCGGAGTCGGTGTTCTCAATCTCGGCCTTGATCTGGTTGATGCGCCCCTTGATGTCGTCGTCCGAACCCGCGCCTTCGACAATCGTGGTCTCGTCCTTGGTGACGACCACCTTGCGGGCCGTGCCGAGCAGCTCGATCGTCGCATTCTCCAGCTTCAGGCCCACCTCTTCGGCGATCACGGTCGCGCCGGTCAAGATGGCGATGTCCTGGAGCATCGCCTTGCGACGCTCACCAAAGCCCGGCGCCTTCACGGCCACCGACTTGAAGGTGCCACGAATCTTGTTCACGACGAGCGTGGCCAGGGCCTCGCCTTCGACGTCCTCAGCGATGATCAGCAGCGGACGGCCCGACTGCATGACCTTCTCCAGTACCGGCAGAACGTCGCGGACCGCCGTGATCTTGCCCGAGACCAGCAGTAGATAGGCGTTCTCCAGCACCGCTTCCATCCGCTCGGTGTCGGTCGAGAAGTACGGCGAGATGTAGCCCTTGTCGAAGCGCATCCCCTCGACCAGGTCCATGTCCATGCCAAAGGACTGGCTCTCTTCCACGGTGATGACCCCGTCCTTGCCGACCCGGTCAATCGCGTCGGCGATCATCTGGCCGATCTCGGTGTCGGCGGCGGAGATCGACGCGACCTGGGCGATCTGCTCTTTGGTGTCAGCCGGCTTGGCGAGGTCGTGCAGTGAGGCGACGGCGGCCTCGACGGCGGCCTCGATACCCTTCTTCAGCGACATCGGGTTGGCGCCGGCGGCCACGTTCTTCAGCCCCTCGCGGACCATGGCCCACGCGAGAACCGTCGCCGTCGTGGTGCCGTCACCGGCGACGTCGTCAGTCTTCTTCGCGACTTCCTTCACCAACTCGGCGCCAATGCGCTCGAAGGGGTCCTCGAGCTCGATGTCCTTCGCGATCGATACGCCGTCGTTGGTGATCGTGGGGGCTCCCCACTTCTTGTCCAACACCACGTTGCGGCCCTTCGGACCGAGGGTTACCCGGACCGCGTCGGCCAGTTTGTTCATGCCGCGTTCGAGCGAGCGGCGAGCCTCTTCATCGAAAGCGATCAATTTCGCCACGGTGATTC
>JAKBCI010000177.1 GCA_021807965.1 Actinomycetes bacterium | reverse complement strand
TAGCCACGTGGCCCAAATGCGCCGGGCGGCTCGATACTTCGCGATTTCTTCAAAGAAGTCGATGTGGGCGTTGAAAAAGAAGGACAGCCGCGGCGCGACGTCGTCAACCTCGAGTCCCGCTTCGCGAGCCAGTTCGAGGTAGGCGAAGCCGTTGGCGATCGTGAACGCCAACTCCTCGGCCGCGGTCGAGCCCGCTTCTCGAATGTGGTAGCCGGACACCGAGATTGAGTTCCACTTCGGCATCTCAGCCGCCGTGAAGACGATGGTGTCACGAACGAGCCGCATCGATTGGCGCGGTGGGAAGACGAATTCCTTCTGAGCCTGGTACTCCTTCAGAATGTCGTTCTGGAGCGTGCCACCGAGTCGCTCGCGCGCGACGCCTCGCTCTTCGGCCTGTGCGACAAAGAGCGCGAGCATGATGGCGGCCGGGGAGTTGATCGTCATGGACGTGGTGATCGAGGCGAGGTCGATGTCGCGAAACAGGTCGCGCACATCATCGATCGAGTCGATCGCGACCCCGCACCGGCCGACCTCGCCGAGCGACATCGGGTCATCGGAGTCGAGGCCGAGCAGCGTTGGCATGTCGAAGGCCGTCGACAGTCCCGTTCCGCCCGCCGCGATGATCTCTCGGAATCGCTGGTTGGTGTCCAGTGCGGTACCGAAGCCGGCGAACATGCGCATCGTCCAGAGGCGACTGCGGTACATCGAGGCGTGGATGCCTCTGGTGTAGGGGTAGGCGCCCGGGAATTCGGCCTCCGGGGGGCCGTACACCGGGTCGACCTCAATACCGGACATGGTCGTGAAACTCGCACGTCGCAGCGTGGCCGCATCGTAGTCACGACGCCAGCGGTCGTAAGCGCGCTCCAGATCCACGGGTTTCCCTTCAGCAGTCAGGCGTAACCCAATGTTACGTCGCGTCGGCGTTGATCAGGTCAACGCGGATCGGCGATCTCCAACGCCAGCAGTGGGGCCGATGCCTTGTTCACGGATTCTCGGTACTCGGCGGTGGGGTTGCTGTGGGCGACGATGCCGCCGCCCGCGCTGACGGTCGCCACGCCGCTACGTAGGTACAGCGTGCGTATCGTGATCGCGAAGTCGGCGTTGCCACTGAGTGCGAAGTAGCCTACGGCGCCGCCGTAGGCGCCTCGCCGCACCGGTTCGAGTTCGTCGATGATCTCCATGGCTCGCACCTTGGGAGCGCCGGTCAACGTCCCGGCTGGGAAGAGGGCGTCCAGCGCGTTGAACGCGTCGAGCCCGTCGCGGAGTCGACCGCTCACCTGGGAGACGAGGTGCATGAGATGCGAGAAGCGTTCCACGTGGGCCAGTCGCTCGACTCGCACCGACCCCTCCTGGGCGACGCGACCGATGTCGTTACGCCCGAGGTCGACCAGCATGACGTGTTCCGCCAGCTCCTTTTCGTCGTGCAGGATCTCGGACTCGAGGCGCGCGTCGTCGTCGTCCGTTGCGCCTCGCGGACGAGTTCCGGCAATCGGCCGCGTGCTGATGACACCATCAGTGACGCGCACCAACATCTCGGGTGACGCTCCGACGATATGGGCGTCCCCGGTGCTGAGCAGGTACATATAGGGCGATGGGTTGAGCGCTCGTAGGACGCGGTAGAGGGTTAGGGGATCCACGGTGGTGGGTCGCGTGAACTGTTGACTGATGACCACTTGGAAGACGTCGCCCTTCACGATGTGCTCCTGGGCGTGTCGCACCGCCGTTTCGTACTCGCCGCGAGTGAAGTTCGAGAGGCGTTCGACGATCGGTGCGATCTCGATTCGCTGTCGTTCGTTGGGCGCTGTGGCGACCAGGCGTTCGACGGTGACGTCGCGATCAGGTCCGGGCTTGAGCAGCGTGTCGACGAGATCGTCGAGGCGGCTGCGGGCCAGTGCGTAGACCGCGTCGGGCTCGTCGCCCGGCTCGACCACCGCATTCACGACCACCGTCGTCGTGTAGCGAAGGTGGTCGACGATCAGTACCGCGGACGCGAAGGAGAAGTCGGCGTCGGGCCACTGCGGCTCATCGGTTCGGGGTAGCCGTTCGAGGCGGCGCACGTAGTCGTAGGCGACGTAGCCAACCGCGCCACCGAAGAAGTCGGGCAAGTCGGGTGGCCGAAATGTCCGGTAGGCGCCAAGGATCGCGCGAACCGTGGCCAGGGGGCCCTGCTCAGTTGCGCTCGCGCGTAGGCCAGTCACCGTCGTCTCACCGTTGACGACGGACACGCGCCAGCGCCGATCAACGCCGATGAACGAGTAGCGCCCAGTCGTCTCGCCCAGGGCTGCGCTCTCGAGCAAGTAGACCGCACGGTCGCCGCCGAATCGCTGGTAGAGCGAGACGGGTGTGTCGCGGTCGAGTTGCAGCGTGAGCGAGATCGGGACCACGGTGTACCCGTCATCGAGGAGACCGCGGAATGTCGTGAGGTCGATGGTCGTCACGTCGAGCGCCTCACGGCACCGTAGGATAGCCCCATGTCGGGGCCCTCGATACTGATCGTCGACAACTACGACTCGTTTGTGTACAACCTTTATCAGTATCTCGCTGAGCTTGGTGCCGCAGTTCGGGTGGTGCGAAACGACGAGGTGGGTGACGCCGATCTCAGCAACGATGTCGACGGCGTGCTCATTTCGCCGGGGCCGGGCCACCCGCGCGACGCTGGTCGCTGTCGAGTGGTCATCGAACAGTGCGCGTTGGTGGCCCGTCCGGTGCTGGGCGTCTGTCTGGGGCACCAGGCTCTCGGTGACGCCTACGGCGCGGCCGTGGTGCCGGCGCCGACGTTGGTCCACGGGCAGGCGAGCCTGATTAGTCACGATGGACGCGGCGTCTTTGCGGGAATGCCGCAGCCATTTGCCGCGGGGCGATATCACTCCTTGGTGGTCGACGAAGCTACGTTGTCGTCCCAGTTCGAGGTGACCGCTCGAACTGGCGACGTCGTAATGGGGATCCGTCACCGAAGCCTTCCACTGGAGGGAGTGCAATTCCACCCTGAGTCGGTGCTTACCCAGGACGGCTACGGTCTGCTCGCCAACTGGTTGGAGCTCTGTGGCTCGTCAACGGCTCGTGAGCGAGCACACGCTCTCAACACTCGCAGTGGCGACGTGCGCCGCTCCCTGCCCGCGCTGGCGCGCGCCACGTAGTGCGTTACGAGCGTCGCCACGCAAACCCGTAACGTCGCCAAGGACGCGGCTCGTGGTCAGTAGGATGCCGGGAGCGGGTTACGACCCCCGAGGAGGCGTATGGCGAATACGGTCAAGATCGATGCACTGATTGACGCACTGCTCGACGAGAACCCGCCGGCGACGACCGAACCGGTGACCTTCTTGCGGGCGCAGTTCGATCGTGGTTTAGCCTGGGCCCACTTTCCCGTTGACGAGGGCGGACTTGGGGCAACACCGGCCGATCAGTTGCACGTGCTCCAGCGTCTCGCCCGCGCCGGCGCGCCGTCAGCGGCGGCGCGCAACCCCATCGGATACGGCATGGTCGCACCGACCCTGGCGGTGCACGGGACGAGCGCGCAAAAGCAGCGCTACCTGCGGCCACTGTTCACCGGCGAGGAGGTGTGGTGTCAGCTGTTTTCGGAGCCGGGCGCCGGCAGCGACGTCGCCGCGCTGGCCACGCGGGCCGAGCGAGATGGCGACGAGTGGCTGGTCAATGGTCAGAAGGTGTGGACGACGCTCGCCCACGTGGCGGCGTTCGGCCTACTCATTGCTCGAACTGACCCTGACGTCGTGAAGCACCGGGGCATCACCGCGTTTCTGGTGGACATGCGAGCGCCCGGCGTGCTCGTGCGACCGCTCTACCAGATCACCGGCGAGGCCGAATTCAACGAGTGCTTCTTTAGTGACGTCCGGATTGCCGATGGTCAACGACTCGGCGGCGTCGGCGACGGCTGGGGCGTCTCGATTACGACGCTCATGAATGAGCGGGTTTCCATCGGCGGAAGCGTGCCGCCGCGCGACTCGGGCCTCATCGGCCAGGCCCTCACGCTGTGGCGCGAGCGCTGGGGCGGGCGCGTCGACGCCCACGCGAGCGCGGTGCGCGCGCGCGTGATGGAGGCCTGGGTCCGCGCCGAGGTGTCGCGGCTCACGAACTGGCGCGCGAGCGACCTGCGCGACGCCGGGACCCCGGGGCCGGAGGGTTCGGTCGCCAAGCTCGCCTCGGCCGAGGGCAACCAGCGCCTGAGCGAGCTGTGCGTCGACCTGC
>JAKBCI010000176.1 GCA_021807965.1 Actinomycetes bacterium | reverse complement strand
TCACGAGTTCGCGGGCCTGATTCAACAATTCGTCGTCGTCGTCGGAGGGACCGGTGGTCGCTCGCTCGGCGGGCACGTCGAGGGCGACGACCGTCTCCGTGCGTCCCCCCTGGGCCCGCCAGTAGTCAACCACCCGCTGGACTTCGGCCTCCGAGACCCACGGCGACTGAATACGGCGCGCAATGTTGCTGGTCGAGGTGACGAGGAGCATGTCTCCCTTGCCCACCAGCCTCTCCGCCCCCGCCTGGTCGAGAATCACTCGGCTGTCGGCGAGTGACGAGACGGCAAAGGCCATCCGACTCGGCACGTTCGCCTTGATCACGCCGGTGATGACGTCAACGCTAGGCCGCTGCGTCGCGAGCACGAGGTGAATGCCCACCGCACGAGCCATCTGCGCGATGCGCACCACCGAGTCCTCGACGTCGCGAGCGGCCACCATCATTAGGTCGTTCAGCTCGTCGACGACAATGACGATGTACGCGAGCCGTTCAGGTCCCTCGCGTCGCGAAGCGTCCGACACCAGTCCCGTCGCTCGCTCGATGGCCTCGCCCACTTCCTCGGCTAACGTCGGTGCGGGCTCGAGCTCGCCGCGATCAAGCATCTCGTGATAGCCCGTGATGTCGCGTGCGCCGCACGCGGCGAGCACGTCGTAGCGCCGCTCCATCTCCTTCACCGCCCACGCGAGCGCGCCGGCGGCCTTCTTCGGGTCGACGACCACCGGCGCGAGCAGGTGCGGCAAATCCTGATAGTGACCCATCTCGACTCGCTTCGGATCGATCAACAGCAGTCGGATCTGCTCGGGCGTCGCGCGAATCACGAGCGACGTGACTAGGGAGTTGATGCATGAGCTCTTGCCCGCGCCGGTTGCGCCCGAGATGAGTACGTGCGGCATGTCTCCCAAATTGACGATCACCGTTTGACCGGCGATGTCGCGACCGATAGGCACGTCGAGGGGTCGCCGGGCATCGCGCGCCTCATCGGTAGCGAGCAGATCACCCAACGCGACGAGGGTGCGGTGGCGATTGGGCACCTCGACCCCAATCGCCGAACGTCCGGGAATCGGGGCGAGGATCCGCACGTCCGGCGTCGCCATCGCGTATGCGATGTCCTTGCTGAGCGCCGTCACTCGCGCCACCTTCACCCCGGCGCCCAGCTCGAGTTCGAAGCGAGTAACCGTCGGGCCAACCGTGAAGCCGACGAGCGTCGTTTCGACCCCGTGAGCCGCGAGAGCCTCCACTAGCTCGGCGCCGGCCACTTCCACGCTCGCGCGATCCTGACGCTGCTCTCTCGTGCGCACGAGCAGCGTCAAGGGTGGCAGAATCCACGTGCGCTCCGAAGTTGCCGCCGGTCGATCGGGGGCGGGCCGCGTCGCGACCTCGTCACGCGCGGACGCCTGTTCGGTGTCCGCGGCGAGCGTCACCGATGGATCGCCTACTACCTCGGATGCGGCGGACCACGTGTGCGCGTCGTCGTCGGGCGCCTCGGCCACTGTCTCGCTGCGATTGCGCCGAGGTGTAAGGGGTGGCCGAGCGGGTTCGCTGATCGTGTCGGTTCCGGCGTCGGACGTCACCGCGGGCGACCGCGGGATCCACCAGTGCGCGAGCGCCCGCCACGCGCGCCGGGTTGCGTGCACCGTGGCTCGGATGAGAGTACGCAGCCCCACGCCGGTCGTGACGACAATGGCGATCACCAAGATGGCGATGAGCAACACGACGGCACCAACCGCGCCAAAGGCGTGCGCTGGCAATCCGCCGGTCAGCACCCCGAGCCAGCCTCCCGCTCGACCGAGTTGTGAGGACGTCGCTCGAATCGACGGACGCCCGCCAGCGAGATCGCCCAGTCCGCTCAAACTCACGACGCCGAGCACGATGCCCCAGATCAGCCGAACGCCGTCGAGCTCCACGCGTTCACGGACCAGGGCTACGCCGAGCGCGATCAGGGCGAAGGGCACGATCACCCGGGCCACACCGATCAACTCACCCACGACGGCGGCCAGCGAGCGTCCCGCGGGTCCAAGCGCGTGGACCTCGGCGAGACCGAGGAGCACACCAAGGACGACGAGGGCGACCACCCACACGTCGCGGCGATGACGAACCCACAACGAGGGCGGCGCGTGCGCGGGACGTGGCGAACCGGTGCGCGCCGGAGTCTTCTTGGGTTGCCGAGCGGTCGCCACGACATCCAACCTACCGAACACGGGTTCGCTCCCGGGCGATTCGACCGGCCCCATTTCGACCCCGTCGCAGACCCCGTTAGGCTTGCCGTGTGCCCGCACCCCACCGTTCCTCTATGGAACTCGCCGAGCGGGTGAAGGCCCGCGCCGCCGTTTTCACCGTCGTGAGCGCACGACCGCTCTCAACGTCGCTCAGCGAGGTGGTGCTGCACGGCGATCCTACGTTGGCTGGACAGCCCGGCAACGACGTCATGGTGCGCTTACGCGACGGTGACCATCACGTCCGACGTCGATTCAGTGTCCGATCCGTCGATCCCTCGGTCCACACGATCACCCTCTGGGTCAGCACCAATCACGAAGGCGTCGGCAGTTCGTGGGCTCGCTCGGCAACCCCCGGCTCCACTCTCGACGTGATCGGCCCGCGCGGCAAAATCCTCCTGGACGAGCGTGCGCAGTGGCACCTCTTTCTCGGCGACGTCAGTGGACTGGCCGCGTTCTACCGCATGGCTCAGAGCGTCCACGCTCCGGGACGCGTCGTCGTCATCGTCGAAGTTGACCACGACGACGACGCATTGACGACCGCGCTCAACGACGGTGTCGGCGTCACCGGGATCTTCGTCGACCGACGCGGACGTGATCGAAACGATCCAACGGGGTTGCTGAGCGCATTGGGTGCCTTCGCCTTTCCGCCTGACGCTGGACACGCGTACGTGTTCGGGGAGTTCACCGTCGTGCGGGCGCTGCGCGTCGCCCTACGCGATCGCGGGCTCGCCGATGACGAGATCAGCCACAAGGCGTACTGGCGACACGGCCGACGAAACGCCGACCACGGTGAACCCGACAAGTCGGAGAGCTAGAACACGCCGATCGCGGCGAGCAACACCGGTTGGCGGCGAAATCGCTGACCGAGTAGTCGGCCCGCGGCTCGCTGCGCGGCACGATTGAGCGCCGCCTCGTCGCGTTCGCCGCCGGCGAGCGCGTCCTCGAGGGCCGCCCGCACCGTCTCGGTAACGGCGGCGATGAGCTCGCGATCGGTGTCCCCATCGAACCAGCCGCGCGCCGTGACTCGAACGGGCTGCGTTAGCCGCCCCTGTTCGCGATCGACGCCGGCGCTGAGTAACAGAACTCCAAATTCAGCGAGCATCCGGCGTTCCTCGAGCGGTCGCTCATCCAGGTCACCGGCCGAACCATCGATGTAGTGCAGACCGGCCGGCACCTCGCCGGCGCGACGAATGCCGTCGGCTCGCACGTCGATCTGGTCGCCGTCTTCGCAGAGAATGATGTGCTTCGCCGCGAGCCCCATCGACTCCGCCAACGCGGCGTGATGGACGAGGTGACGATATTCGCCGTGCACGGGAACGAAGTTCTTCGGACGCACCAGCTGGTGAAATGTCCGCAGCTCTCCCTGTCGGGCGTGGCCCGACGCGTGGACGGGCTCTTGACTGGAGTCAATAACCTCGGTACCGGCGCGGTGCAGGTCGTCAATGACCCGGCCCACCGACCACTCGTTGCCCGGAATCGGGTGCGAACTGAGAATGACGGTGTCCGAACTCCCGACGCGCAAGAAGCGCGCGTCGCCCCGCGAAAGTTTTGTCAGCGCCGCCAGGGGCTCGCCCTGGCTGCCGGTGCAGATGACGCAGATCTCGCCGGGCTGGTACCGGTCCACCGTCTCCAGATCAACGAAATCGGCCGCGTCGGCGTGCAGAAGATGCAGTTTGCGCGCCAGCTTGACGTTGGCCTCCATGGACCGACCCATCAACGCGATTTTGCGCCCCTGGCCGCGCGCGACATCGATGATCTGCTGGATCCGGTGGAGATGGCTCGCGAAACAGGCCACGACCATTCGCCGTTCGGGTCGTTCGAGGAACAGCCGGCGAAGTGCCCCGCCCACGGAACGCTCGGAGTCGGTAAAGCCGGGCTCTTCGGCGTTCGTTGAATCGCAGAGCAGCAAGGTCACGCCCTCGTCGCCGAGCGACGCGAGGCGGGCGAGGTCAGTACGGCGGCCGTCGATCGGGGTCTGGTCGAGTTTGA
>JAKBCI010000175.1 GCA_021807965.1 Actinomycetes bacterium | reverse complement strand
CTTCAAGGGCTCGCGCAAGTCGACGCCCTTCGCCGCGCAGCTGGCCGCCGAGAAGTGCGCCCGGGCGGCGATGGAGCACGGGGTGAAGAAGGTCGACGTGCTGGTGCGCGGGCCGGGTTCGGGTCGCGAGACGGCGATCCGCTCGCTGGCGGCCGCCGGCATCGAAGTGGTGGCGATCAAGGACGTGACGCCGTTGCCGCACAACGGCTGTCGTCCGAAGAAGCGTCGTCGAGGCTAAGGAAGAATCATGGCTCGTTACACCGGTCCCGTCTGCCGACTCTGTCGGCGCGAACGCACCAAGCTTTACTTGAAGGGCGAGCGCTGCTTCACCCTGAAGTGCCCCGTCTCGGAGAACTCCGACCGTCAGACCCGCGCCTTCCCGCCGGGCATGCACGGCCGCGACCGCCAGCGCCAGGGCTCGGAGTACCTGACCCAGCTGCGCGAGAAGCAGAAGGCCCGCCGCATCTACGGCCTGCTGGAGAAGCAGTTCCGCAACCTCTACGAGGAGGCCAGTCGCCGCCCCGGCATCACGGGCACCAACCTCCTGCAGTTCCTCGAGCTTCGCCTCGACAACATCGCCTACCGCGCCGGGTGGGGATCCTCGCGCGCTCAGGCGCGCCAGTTCGTGCGCCACGGCCACGTGACCGTGAACGCCAAGCGCGTCACGATCCCGAGCTACCGCGTGCGCCCGGGCGACGTCGTGGCGCTGAAGGGCGTCACCCGAGACAACTTCAACGTTCGGCGCAATCTCGACATCATGGACCGCTCGGTGCCGGGCTGGCTCGAGAAGGGCGAGGACGGCTTCGCCGTCACCGTGCGAATCGTGCCCCAGCGTGAACAGATCGACGAGTCCATCCGCGAGCAGCTCATCGTCGAGTTGTACTCGAAGTAATCGCCGTCCGTAGTCCCAGAAGGAGCAGCATGCTGATCATCCAACGACCCACCATTGACGCCATCGGCGACGAAGAGAACAACCGCCAGTCCTTCGGCATCGGACCGCTCGACCCAGGCTTTGGGCACACGCTCGGTAATTCGCTGCGGCGCACCCTGTTGTCGTCGATTCCCGGCGCCGCGGCGACGCGCGTGAAGTTCGACGCCGTGCTGCACGAGTTCGGCGTGATCGAAGGCGTGAAGGAAGACGTCCAGGACATCTGCCTGAACTTAAAGGACCTCCTGCTGCGCGTACACGTCGACGAGCCCGTGGTGCTGCGCCTCGACAAGCGGGGCGAGGGACCGGCGCTCGCGTCG
Organism: Actinomycetes bacterium; assembly: GCA_021807965.1. The sequence goes on along the minus strand of JAKBCI010000175.1, from coordinate 2,987 downwards.
GACCTGTCGACGACCGCCGACGTTGAGGTTCTGAATGGCGATCTGCACCTGGCCTACCTGACCTCGCCGAAGAGCGTGCTCAGCTTCGAGTTGACCGTCGAGCGCGGCAAGGGCTACGTCGGCGCCGAGGGCAACAAGGGCGCCTCGACGATCGGGGTCATCCCGCTGGACGCGATCTTCTCGCCGGTTCGCCGGGTGAGCTTCGACGTCGAGCCGGTGCGCGTCGAGCAGTCCAAGGACTTTGACCGCCTGGTCATCGAGATCGAGACCGACGGGTCGATCAGCCCCGCCGAAGCGCTGGCCTCGGCGGGCAAGACCCTGGGGTCACTCGTCGACCTGATCGCGCGCGTTGACGAAGAGGCGCCGTCGCTCGAGCTCGGCGACGTGGGCACGGCCCAGGCCGCCGCCAGCGAGCTCGACATCCGCATCGAGGAGCTGGGTCTGACCGAGCGCTCGCGCAACTGCCTGAAGCGCGCCGGCATCAACACGGTTGCCCAGCTCATCAACGCCACCGAGCGCGACCTGACGTCGATCACCAACTTCGGCGCGACGTCGCTGAAGGACGTCACCGACCGGCTCGACGAGCGCGGCCTCTCGCTGCGGGTGGAGGACTAGCCATGCGCGGTACACCCACCAAGGGTCAGCGGTTCGGCGGCGACGCAGCCCACCAGAAGGCGATGATGGGCAACCTCATTGCGTCGATGATCGCGGCCGAGTCCATCGTGACGACCGAGGCCAAGGCCAAGGCGCTGCGCCCGGTCGTGGAGAAAGTGGTCACCGCGGCCAAGAACTCACCCGAAGGCTCCGTGCACGCCCAGCGTCGCGTCGTGGCGCTGATTCGCGACAAGGACATGGCCCAGAAGCTGTTCACCGAGATCGCGCCGCGCTACGCCGATCGACCCGGCGGCTACACCCGGATCCTGAAGCTCGGGCCGCGTCAGGGCGACAACGCCCCGATGGCGCGCATTGAGTTCGTCTGAGCTAGACGACGCCACCGCCCGGTGGCGGCTCGACCTCGCCTACGACGGCGCCGCCTTCGCGGGCTTCGCCCCCCAGCCCGGCCGCGAGACCGTGGTTGGTGCGCTCGGCGGGGCCCTCGAGCGAACGCTGCGCCTCGGCGCGCCGCCCTTCATCGTGGGCGCGGGACGCACCGACGCCGGCGTGCACGCCCTGGCCCAGGTGGTCTCGCTGGACCTGCCCGTCTCGGCCGCGAGTTCGGCCAGCGCGGACCATCTCGTCGCCGCCCTCAACGGCCAGCTCCGCGGCCGGGCGGCGGTACTGCGCGCACGGGTGGTCGACGGCTTCAACGCCCGCCACGACGCGACGTGGCGGGCCTACCGGTACCTCGTGACCACCGGTGCGCCGCTCGGCGTGACTAGCCGCGTCGCCTGGCCCGTGTCGGGGGATCTCGATGACGCGGCGATGAACGACGCAGCGGCGCTCGTCCTCGGCGACCACGATTTTCGGGCCTTCTGTCGCCGCCCCGCGGACAAGGTCTCGAGCGATCCACTCGTGCGCCACGTCCTGGCCGCCAGCTGGCGCGTCGAACCTGACCCGCTCGCCCTCTCGACGAGCGGCGCGTTCTTCGTGTTCTCGATACGCGCCAACGCCTTTTGCCACCACCAGGTTCGCCGCTTGGTCGGCGCGTTCGTCGACGTGGGTCGCGGGCGACTCGCGATCACCGACCTCGCCGCACGACTCGAGTCAGGGGACCCGGCGGGGCTGCCCGCGCCCGCGCCGGCGGCGGGCCTGGCCCTGGTCGGCGTCGGCTACGACGAGCGTCACGGCGGACCGTCGGGTCGCTCGACGCAGGTCAGCCCGATAGGCTCGGCGCCGTGACCCAACCACTCGCCAGCGGCTTTTCACCCGACGACCTCGACCCGGCGTTTCGACCCCAGGACGACCTGTTTCGCTACGTCAACCAGCGGTGGATCGACGCGACGCCGATTCCCGAGGATCGCGCCAGCTACGGCACGTTCTGGCTGCTCGCCGAGGCCGCCGAGCGAAACGTGCGCGCCATTCTCGACGAGGCGCGCTCGGCCGAGGCCGGGAGCGAGGCCCGCAAGCTCGGCGATCTGTTCGGGTGCTTTCTCGACGAGGTGCGCGCCGACGAGCGCGGCGCGGCCCCGATCGAGGCGGAGCTGGCCGCGGTGGCTGGCGTCACGTCGATCGACGAGTTCGCCGCGCTCGTGGGCTCGCTCGAGCGCCGAGGGGTCTCGGGTTTCTACCACCTCTTCGTTGACAACGACCCCGGGGACCCTTCGCGCTACCTCGTCTTCGTCGAGCAGGGCGCCATCTCCTTGCCCGACGAGAGCTACTACCGCGAGGCGCACTTCGCCGACGTGCGCGAGGCCTTCGTCGCCCACGTCGCGCGCACGCTCGCCCTCGCGGGCATCGATGACGCGCCCGCGCGCGCGGCGCGGATCATGGCGCTCGAGACCGCGCTCGCCGCAGGCCACTGGGACGTCGTCGCCTCGCGCGACGCGAACGCGACGTACAACCTGCGCACCCGAGCGGCCCTGCTCGCCGACGCCGCGGCGCTAGCCCCGTGGGCGAGCACGCTCGTGGCCCCGAGCGCTCTCGACGAGCTAGTGCTTCGCCAGCCCGACTACACGAGCACCCTCGCGGGCCTGCTCGACGACGCCCACCTGGTCGCCTGGCGTGACTGGCTGACCTGGCGACTTATCAGCGGGGCCTCGCCGTATCTGTCGGCGCCTTTCGTCGAGGCCCACTTCGACTTCTACGGCCGCACCCTGACCGGCGCGCGCGAGCTGCGCGCGCGCTGGAAGCGCGCGGTCTCCTTCGTCGAGGGCGCGATGGGCGAGGCCGTCGGGCGACTCTACGTGGAGCGCCACTTTGACGCGTCGGCCAAAGCCCGCATGGATGATCTCGTGGCCAATCTCGTCGCCGCCTACCGCGCGAGCATCTCGACGCTCGACTGGATGGGAGCGGCGACCCGGGCCCGGGCCCTCGAGAAACTCGACGCC
>JAKBCI010000174.1 GCA_021807965.1 Actinomycetes bacterium | reverse complement strand
CGCGAGGCCAATGAGGAACACCCGTTTGCGACCCCAGTGATCCCCGAGCGAGCCCGCGATGAGCAGCAACCCGGCGAGCACGATGATGTACGCGTCGACCACCCACTGCAGCTGGGTCGACGTGGCGTGCAGGTCGCGCACGATGCTGGGCAGCGCCACGTTGAGGATCGTCCCGTCGAGATTGATGATCAGGACGCTCAGGCTCAAGACCACGAGGGTCACGCCACGCGACTCGTGGCGTGCGCGGCCCTTCAATTGACGCGACGTCAATCCCGCATGCGGCACGCGCAACCTCCCCGTGGGCGGAGGCTAGCCATGGCCTTGTGGTGCTCCCAGGGACCAAAGTCACCTCTCATGACCATTTCGTCATATGTTGAAAAGGTGAGTCCTCAGGCACATCGCCCCGGCCGGCGATCGTTGCCGCGGAACTGAGCAGTGCAGAGCGCACTCGCCGTCGCGTTCGCACTCGCGACGGCACTGGCGAACGCCTTCGCGCTCGCTTCCCAGCACGCCGCGAGCGTCAGCGGCGACCCGTCGCGCCGGGGCTGGGCACTGCTCGCCTATCTGGTGCGTCACCCGCTGTGGCTGTTGGGTTGGATCGGCATGGGGGCGTCGCTCCTCTGTCAGGCCATCGCCCTGCACTACGGTCCACTCGCGCTGGTCCAGCCCCTACTGGTGACCGAACTGGTCCTCGCGCTGGTGATACGAAAGCTCTGGCTCCACCAGGAGCTGCGTCGCATGGCGTGGGCCTCGGCGAGCGTCACCACGCTGGCGCTCGTCGTGTTCCTCGTGACGACGAATCCACGGGCGAGCACCTGGCAACCGACGTTGCGCGACTGGACTGGTCCGGGCATCGTGGTTGCAGTGCTGGTCGCCATCGCCAGCGTGGTCGCGCGACGAGGATCGCCCGCCCGCCGTGCCGGCGCCTACGCGGGCGCGACGGCTGCGCTGTGGGCACTCGAGGCCACGTTCATCAAGGCAACGGCCGACGTGTTGGTGGCTGGCGGCATCTCGACGATGCTGACCTCATGGCCCCTCTACGCGCTCATCGGCTGCGGCGCCGTCGGACTGCTCACCGAACAAGCGGCGTTGCACGTCGGACCACTCAAGATCTCACAGCCGATCATCGTGATCGTCGACCCGCTCGCCTCGATCGTGCTCGGTGTCTCGCTCTATCACGAGCGGCTGGTCACGTCACCGCTATCGAGCGCCTTCGCAGGGATCGCCTTCGTCGTTGTCACCGTTGGCGTCGTCGTCATGACCCGGACAGTTCCCGATACCGCCCACGCCCTGCATCGCCGCTGACTCGGACGACGGGAACACGAGTCGTCGAGGATTTACAACAATCATCGTCGAAAACGTGGGAATTGATCGACTATTTCATCACGCGCAGAACAAGGATTTGTGGCTGGGTAGTCAGGGGCCTTGTCGCACAAGGAAGATCGGCGGTGAACAGCGATTCGTGTCGTGCGCCCGCGTGAAGCGCTGACCGGGCGACTATTGAACTCGTTGCGACATGCCATCATCGAAGTGACCGCGCAACACGGCTCGGTCGCTCATCACGATCGGCCGAGGTACGCCCGTGTCCAAGAAACGACCAACGCAGTACGCCAAGGGCGCAGCCACCGCGCGCACTCGAGCCGGAGCCGCCGCGACCTCCCGACCACCGGCCACGCGCGCCTACACGGGTCCGCGTCGTCGGCGACGCCAGCGTCGCACGGCTGCCTTTAGCGTCATTGCGGCCATCGTGCTCGTCGCCACGGTCACGCTCGCGTTCCTCGGCCACTCGTCGTCGACCGGTTACCAAACCACGGCGTCTGACTGGTCGTTGCCCACGCTCGGCGGCGGTCCCACCGTGACGCTGGCCTCACTCAAGGGCCGCCCGACGGTCGTCAACTTCTTCGCGTCGTGGTGTCAAGTGTGCGCCTCGGAACTGCCGGTGTTCGCCCGCGACGCGCTCGCGCTGCGCGGCCGGGTGAACGTCGTTGAAGTCAACGCCCTCGAAACGGGCAATGGCGATTCCTTCGCTAAGCACTTCAACCTCTTTGGCGACGCCACGGCCGTGTTGCGCGACGTCGGTGGCTCCCAGGGTGACGGCCTCTTCGAAAGCCTGGGCGGCAGCACGGCACTGCCGATGACCGCGTTCTATGACGCGAATGGTCACCTGATCACGACCCACGTCGGCGGCTACGACGCCGCCACGCTGGGCCACGAACTGAAGTCGCTCTACGGCGTCGCCGTCCCCCTCTAAATCATGGGCGTCACGGGCGTCAGCCTTCTCACCGCGTTCGCCGGCGGCGTGGCGTCCTTCGCCTCGCCGTGCGTGCTGCCCCTCGTGCCGGCCTATCTCGCGATCGTTGGCGGCCTGGACGTGGCCGTCGTCGGCGACGGTGGCGCGCACCGGCGTCCGGTCGGTCGGCTCACGCGCGACACCCTGCTCTTCGTCGCCGGATTCGGCGCGGTGTTCGTCGCGCTGGGCCTCTCCGCGAGCGCACTCGGCCGCGCGGTGATCCACCAGCAGGCACTCCTGACGAGACTGGCCGGCGTCACGATCGAGGCGATGGCACTCTTTCTCGTGGGAACCGTGGTCCTGCGCTCACCGTCGCTCTACCGCGAGTGGCGCCCGCACCCCCAGCTCGCGCGCTTGGGCCCCTTCGCCGCGCCCGTGGCCGGAGCCGCCTTCGCGTTCGGTTGGACCCCATGCGTGGGTCCCATCCTCGCCTCGGTACTCGCCCTCGCCGCTGAGCAGGGACATACCGGATCGGCCGCCATCCTCCTATCGGTGTTCTCGCTCGGGCTAGGCGCGCCCTTCGTCGCCGTCGCGATCTTCTTCGAACAGCTCCGTGGACCCATGGCGTGGCTCAAGCGTCACGGCAACGTCGTCACCGTGGTGAGCGCCGCCGTGCTCGGCGTGCTCGGCGTGCTGCTCGTCCTGGACCGAATGGCCTGGATCACCACGCTCGCACAACACATCGGCTGAAGCCGCCCGCGCGCTACACCGTCTCGGTCCGCCATCGTGGCGACCGTTTCTCGATGAAGGCGGCGATGCTCTCCTGCGCGTCGGCGATGAGTGCGCCATCGGCCATCACTCGGGTCGCCAAGTCGTACGCCGCGGGCAGGTCGAGGTCCATCTGCTCGTAGAACGCCCGCTTGCCAATCGTCTTGGACTCGACGCTCCCGCGCGTCACGCGCCGTAACAGCGCGTCGGTCGCGAGCTCCAACTCGCCGAGCGGGACGACTTCATTGACGAGCCCCCACGCCGCTGCGGTCTGGGCATCAATCGCGTCGCCGCTCATGCCCATCTCGAGCGCCCGGCGCCGACCGATGAGCCGCCCGACGGCGACCAGTGGAGTCGTGCAGAACAGACCTCCCTTGCCGCCAGGAGTGGCGAAGGTGGCCTCGTCGGCGGCGACCGCCAAGTCCGCCGACGCCACGAGCTGGCAGCCAGCGCCCGTCGCCAGCGCGTGCACGCGCGCGACGACCGGCTGCGGCATGGCTTGCAGCGCCGTCATCATCGTCGTGCAGGTCTCGAACAGCGACCGCACCTCGGCGAGCGACTTGTCCGCCATCTCGGCGAAATCGTGCCCGGCACTGAAGAGCCGTCCCTTGGCCGCGAGGATCACGCCGACCGAACTCCCGGCGCCAACGTCGTGGAACGCTTGGGTGAGCTCGAGCATCATCTGGCGTGACAGCACGTTGAGCCGGTCGGGGTGATTCAGCCAGATCGTGGCGTACGGCCCGTCGTGCTCCACCACTACGTACTGAAAGTCACCACTCATCGCGCACCGCCTTTGACTCAGATTAACGCCGACGCGCCCGCGCGGCATCGCCGAGCGCGCAACCCTCGCGGGACAGCCCGTCGCTAGGGCACTTCGCCCAACAGCTCGACCGCGCGGTGGCGCAGTCGTCGGTAGTCCGCGTTGTCGAGCAGGTCCGAACTGCTCGGGTGCACGCCGCGCACGTCGAGCTCACCGAGGATCCGGCCCGGATTGGATCCGAGCACGACGACGCGTTCGGCCAACACGATCGCCTCGTCGACGTCGTGGGTGATGAAGAGTACGGTCGTTCGGATCTCGGACCACAGTTCGCGCAGGAAGACCTGCATCGCGTGGCGCAAGTGGGCGTCGAGGGCCGCGAAGGGCTCGTCCATGAGCAGCATCTTCGGTCGCATCACGAGCGATCGCGCGAGGGCGACGCGCTGCTGCATCCCGCCTGAGAGCTCATAGGGCGCGTGGCCCGCGAACTGGCTCAGTGAGCCAGTTCG
>JAKBCI010000173.1 GCA_021807965.1 Actinomycetes bacterium | reverse complement strand
ACCGCGGTCAATCCCCCGTTGGAGCAGCGTCTGGTTCGTTACGAAGATGTCATCGCCCACCAGCTGTACGCGGGGGCCTAGCGTCGCGGTCAAGGCAGCCCATCCGTCCCAGTCCTCTTCCGCCATTCCGTCCTCGAGCGACACGATCGGGTACCGATCACACAGATCGGCCCAGTAGTCGACGAGCTCGAGGCTCGAGAGCACGCGACCCTCACCGTCGAGCTGGTAGGCGCCGTCCCGCCAGAGCTCGGACGTCGCCGGGTCCAGCGCGATGGCGACATCGAGCCCCGGGGTTCGCCCCGTCGATTCAATCGCCTCGACGAGTATTTTGACCGCGCTTTCGTTGTCCGGCAGATCGGGCGCGAAGCCGCCTTCGTCCCCCACGGCGCTCGCGAGGCCCCGAGCGACCAGCAGGCCCTTGAGCGCGTGGTAGGTCTCGGTTCCCCACCGCAACGCCTCGGCGAAGGATGCCGCCCCTACCGGCATGATCATGAACTCTTGGAAATCGACGGAGTTGTCAGCGTGCACGCCACCGTTCAGGACATTCATCATCGGCACCGGCAAGACGTGCGCGTTGACTCCACCCAGATACTGGTAGAGCGCCAGGTCGCACTCGAGCGCCGCGGCCTTGGCGACCGCGAGTGACACGGCGAGCATCGAGTTGGCGCCCAGCCGAGCCTTGTTGTCGGTGCCGTCGAGGTCAATGAGCGCCTGATCGACGTTTCGCTGTTCGAGGGCGTCGTAGCCCTCGAGCGCATCGTGGATCTCACCGTTCACGTGCCCGACGGCGAGCGAGACGCCCTTGCCACCCCACGCGTCACCACCGTCACGCAACTCGACGGCTTCGTGGATTCCCGTCGAGGCTCCCGACGGAACCGCGGCGCGCCCCACCGCGCCCGATTCGAGCAGCACTTCGGCCTCCACGGTCGGGTTGCCTCTCGAGTCCAGAATCTGGCGTCCCCGAACCACGTCAATCGCGCTCATCGCGACTCCTTCCTTCGCGTCCAACGCTACTGCTCGCTCGAATCGCTCCCCGCGCGCAACTCGCGCACTCGCGCCTCGTCGGCCAGGCGCCGAGCGCGCTCGCGCAGCAAACCCTCGAGATCGACGTTCGCGACGTACGCGGAACTCGCCACCGCCTCGATCGCGTCGCCCCACCAGTCGTCCTGGCTCGCGCGCTCGGCCCCGTCAAGGCTGGTCAACGACGCTCCCAAGGCACCGAAGCGCCGCACCAGCTCGTCTTGAATCGCGCGCTCGTCACGATTCGCGCGCTCGAGGGTCGAAGTCTGACGCAACACTTTGGCGTAAAGGGCTAGGGCTGGGAGCTGCCACACCACACCGTCCAAGACCGAACCGCGCCCTTTCTCGATACGCTTCCACGACTCCCATCGATTCGCGACGTCGTCGGCGCCAGTCACCGAGACGTCGCCGAAAACGTGCGGGTGGCGTCCGATCAGCTTGGTCCGAACGACGTCGGCAATGGTCCCGAGGTTGAAGCGTGCCAGCTCGTCGCCCAGTTCGGCGTGAAAGACGATTTGAAAGAGCACGTCGCCCAACTCCTCGGCGACGTGGTCGACGAGCTCGGGCGAGGGGTCGGGCTCAGCACTCACTAGCCGCTCAAGTGCGTCAATCGCCTCGTAGGACTCTTCGAGCAGGTGACGCGTCAGCGAACCGTGCGTCTGTTCCTCATCCCACGGACACGATCGGCGAAGCGTGCGCGCCAGCGCGACCAGATCGTCAACGGCGGCGCCCGCACTGCGATATTCCTCGATCCACAGTGACGTGAGGTGGTCGGCCCCAAACGTCGCCAGTTCGCGAGCCGGCAGAACCTCGATCACTTGGTCGACGAGGCCGAGGTGGTGCAGCACCGTCACCGACGTGGTGGCCTCCAGACGATCGGCGACCAGCGCCAGCACCGGTCGCGAATAGGCCTGCAGCACGAGCAGCGGCCCGTGGCCCGACCAGGACGCCAGGCCGTCGAGGGCATCGACGATGCGAAGACGGGCCGCCATCGGGTCTCGCCCGAGTGCGGCGCAGGCGGCGTCGATGACCGACACTGCTGGTTCACAGATCACCGGCACCCGGCCGTCGGCGATCAACAGCTCAACGGTACGCTCCGCGACAACGGGAGATCCCGGCACAGCGTAGATGACTTCGCCACCTGAGACGTTGGCCAGGTGAACGAGGTCGTCCGCAATTCGGCGATAGAGCTCGTCAAACGACGAGGCGTCCTCGTACCAGTCGTCGTAACTAGGAACGTGATGAAGTTCGTCGGCCGCCGGATGGCGACGGGTCCGCAGGCGAACCACGGGCGATTGTGTGATCAACAGCCACGCGCGCGGCGTAAGCACGCCGCGATCGCCCGGTCCCAGGCCGACGACCCGAACCCTCGGGCCACTCACTGATAGGGCAGCGCGCTGGGAGCGGTCAGCGTTGATGACCCGGCGACGTCCGACGATGACGGCAGCGCGGGCGCAAAGACCGACAGCCCCGTCGTGCTCAGGCCCCATCGACCAAAAGCGGGATCAATGGCGACGGCCGCACGGCCGAGCAGGGTGTTCTTCACCGTGTTGGCCGAGTTCGCGTTCAACGTGCGTACGTCCGCGAGCACCAGCGCCGCAGCCTGCGAAAAAGGCGTGGTGGTTCGCTTGGTGGCGGCGACGTAGAGCCCGTAGACGGTACCGTTCTGATTCGCCGACAGGGGCGTCGTGGGGAACGTGTTCATCTTGGTCGAACCCACATCGGCGCGTACCCCGGCGTAGTAGGGCGACGTTGGCGGGAAGCATCCGTAGGCGCCACCCCGCGCCGCTGACGCATCGACCGAGAACCTCTTGGCCAATTGGGCGACGCTCAACCCCGCGGCCTGGGCCGTTGAGAACGCCCGAATCGACGACGTTGGCACCAGAGCGATGCTGACGCAGATCGTGTCGAAGGCCGAACGGTGCGCGTTGTAGTAGGTCCGCAGCGAGGCGGTCGTGAGCGGGATGGTGGAGTTGAGTCTGCTCACGAGGTAGAGCGACTCGGCTTGAGCGACGACCTCGGCGCTGCGCATCGCCTCGGGCATTGCGGCGAGCGCTTGCGCCGCGCTGCCGGGGCAGTGGAGCGAATTCGCCGAGGCGGCCTGGGTCATCTCGTACTCAAGCGATGCCTGAGCCTTGACGAGATCAGCGCCCGGTCGATAGTGCAGCTGACTGCGCACGTACTGGTCGATGACCAGCCCCTGAATTCGCAGGTTGGCCCACGCGGCGGCCCCCGACGCCGCCATCGTCGCGCTACCGCCGCCAGCGGTGTACGTCGCGGGTGCGATTGCGGTCAGGTAGCACTGGAGTGTCGGCGAGGCCGATATCGCGCTCAGTTCCGCGCGCATCTCCTGGTTGGAGACGGTGGCGCCGTTCACACTTACGCCGGACGACACGCTCGAGCGTCCGACGAGCACGGCTACGACCATGGCGATGACGAAGAAGGCAGCGATTCGACGCACCCCGACAGCCTACCGACTAGTCAGGCCCCCGACGTGGTCGCGACCGTTTCGCGCAAGAGTTCGCGCAGCGCCGCGGGTGACGTCAGCGGCCCCAACGTTTCGATGCGCACCTCGCGGGCCGCTTCGTCGTAGGCGCGAGCGCCGTGGCGTCGACGCAGCCGCATCTGCTGGCTGAGCGAGAGCACGAGCGGGCCAAAGCGCACGACCGGCCGACTGCGAACGCCGATCTTGGCCGGCGCCACGGTGAATCGAGTGACGCCGACCTCCAGGCACGCCAGACGCAGCTCGGCTAGGTCGAGTAGACCCTCGGCCGCACGAGGTAGCGGCCCGTAACGATCGATCCACTCGTCGCGCAGGTCGGCCAGTGTCGCCGCGTCGGTCACGGTCGCCAGACGCCGATAGGCCTCAAGGCGGGCGTCGTCGGCCTCGACGTACGTCTGGGGCAGGTGTGCCTCGCCCGGCACGTCGAGGGTGACGCTGACGGGCTCGGGCGTCACCACGCCCTTGGCCTCGGCCACGGCTTCGGCAATGAGCTGCACGTACAGGTCGTAGCCCACCGCCGCCACCGGACCGGATTGATCGTGGCCGAGCAGATTGCCGGCACCTCGGATTTCCAGGTCGCGCATGGCAATCTTGAAGCCGCTGCCCAGCGCGGTGTTGTCACCGATCGTGCGCAACCGCTCGAACGCCGTTTCCGAGAGCGTCTGCCCCGCCGCGTGAAAGAGGTAGGCGTACGCCCGCTGGCCCGAACGGCCGACGCGCCCGCGCAGCTGGTGGAGTTGTCCGAGCCCGAGTCGCTCGGCTCGGTCGACGATGAGCGTATT
>JAKBCI010000172.1 GCA_021807965.1 Actinomycetes bacterium | reverse complement strand
CGCGCTCGTCTGGGCCCGCGTGCCAGTGACAAAGTAGAAGTCGGGGACTGAGCGCAAGCCACGGGTGTCAATGAAGTGGCGCACGTCACCGAGCGACTCGTGATACGGGTCAGCGGCGACCGCAACAATGTCGAGTTTCGCTCTAGCGGAAAACTCCTGGCGAACGTGGGCGAGCTGACTGGCGAGCAGCGGACAGTCCGTCCAGCAATGGGGATCGAGAAAGGTGAGCAGCGTCACGTGACCGGGGTGCTCGCCAAGGCGGTACGGGCGACCGAACTGATCGATCAGACGAAATGATTTCGCCGGTGCGTTCACCGCAGTCGCCGGACCGTTCTGGGCAAGGTAGAGCGTCGTCTCGGCACCGGCCACCGCCGCCCAGGCCATAGCGACGCCGCCGACCACCACCATCGACGCGGCGAACGTGGCGACTACCGAACCCGAGCTCGACAGCATCTCGCGCGGCAGCCACGTTCGACGGGGTCGCTCGCGCAGTCGAGTCGGCGAGGCGCACCACGCGACCATTGCTACGGCTGGCAGTGAATTGACGTCCGTGGCGAGACCACCGAAGAGCGCCGTGTCCTGCACAACGATCCACAACGCCAGTGCTCCACCGACCACCACGTACGTCGGCCACCGCCACCCCTTCGTCACCGAGGCCCAGAGGCCCACCGAGCCGCCCACGAGCCACATGAGCACGACGACGTTGAGGCCGCCACCCATCGTCGCGGCCAGCGACCCGACCGATCGCACGAGGTACGCGAGCCAGTGCGGCTGCGCGATCGCGCTCATGTAGTTGGCCATTGCCGTCAACGCATTCGTGCTCCCCCCGTGCCAGAATCCCGCGGCCGGAAGGGCCTGGACACCGGCGCCCACGAGCAGCACCACGGCGAGGCTGCGGCGCGTCACCACCGAGAAGCGGCGCCTAAAGAGGTCCGAATCAAGGGCAATCCACACCCCGGCGTACAAGTAGAAGAGCGACGCGCCCGGCCAACCGAACAGCAATGACGCGCCGTGAATGAAGACGCCACCGGCACCGTTGCCAACGAGCCACACTAACGCGGCCCACCCCGCCGAGGCGGCCCCGGCGAATCGACTGGTCACGCCCCTTGACACAATGAGCAGTAGACCGAGACCAACTTGCAGCCAGGCAACGCCGGACGCCATTGTCACCGGGTGGCTGTTCCACAGCGTGATGCCCGCGCTCATCACGCTGTGGAGCCACGAGGGCGTCCCCACCGACATCGGAGCTACCACGTTGTTAGCCAACCCCAGGGGCATCGATGACTGAAACTGCAACAGACCGTCAACGAACCACAGTCCGCCGAACCCCCACCGCAGGTAGGTCCGCGCCCGTGGCTCTCGCGCGGCGTTCGGTGCCAGATTGAACCGCAGCAATCCGCCCGTCAGGGCCAGCACGACCAAGAGCGCCATCGCCACACCACCTAGCCACAACAGCAGCGTGACGAAGCTCGCGTGGCGAAAGAGGGCTACGACGAACGGGTTGGTGAGGTCAATCGAGCGCTGACCCATCCCCGGCATGGCGCAGCCCTCCTAGTCCAACGAGAGTTCGGCAACGCACGCCGACAACACGCCATTAACGAAGGCCGGTGAATCATCGGTCGAAAATGTCCGTGCGAGCTCGACCGCCTCGTTGAGAACTACGGCGATCGGCGGTCGGTCCACCATCAAGAGCTCGCCAATGGACATCGTCATGATCAACCGATCGACGAGAGCCAGCCGATCAATCGCCCACCCCTGCGTGTGGGCGGCTACCAACGCCGTCGCGCGCGACTCGTTCAGTTCGACGGCATCGAGCAGACGCACCGTGTAGGGATCGGGACTCAGGGCTAGTTCTGGCAACACGTCACCGATAGGCCGACCCTTGATGGCAGCCTCGTACAGGATTTCCAACGCGCGCGCTCGAGCGCGGCGGCGCTGGCCGGCGAGATCGTTCACTAGGCCCGGGTGATGTAGTCACCGGTGCGCGTGTCCACCTTGATCACTTCGTCGGGACCGACGAAGAGGGGAACTTGGACAACGTACCCAGTTTCCAGCGTCGCCGGTTTACGGGCCCCCGAGACGCGGTCGCCTTGGATACCGGGCTCGGTCTCGGCGATCCTCAACTCCACGGACGCGGGCAACTCGATGCCAATGATTTCGTCGTCGAACAACACCAGCATTGCCTTGCCCGTTTCGACGAGGAAATTGGCGGCGTCGCCCAAACTTTTCGCCGGTACGGGAACCTGGTCAAACGATGACTGATCCATGAACACGTAATCGTCACCATCACGGTAGAGATACTGCATGTCGCGCTTGTCAATGATGGCCTGCTCCAGGCGCTCGTCGGACCGGTACGTCCGCTCGATCACCGCACCCGATCGAGCGTTGCGCAGTTTGGTGCGCACGAACGCGCCGCCTTTGCCCGGCTTGACGTGTTGAAACTCAACGACCGTGAACAGTCCATCTTCGATTTTGAGCGTGATGCCGTTCTTGATGTCATTACTGGATATGGCGGCCATCAGCCCAGACCTTTCGAAACGATGCCCGTCAGTCTAGGCAATCGGAGCGTTCATGAGCCACGCGACCCCTTGAGCAGCGCTACGACCGCGGCCAGCGCGAGGTCGTAGCTGAGCCCTCCAAATCCGGCCACCGTCCCATTGACGACGCCGGCCAACGTGCTGACGTGGCGAAAGGGTTCACGCGCCGCCGGATTAGAGAGGTGCACCTCAACCTTGAATCCCGGAAAGGTCGCGAGGGCGTCGGCCAGCGCCCACGACGTGTGGGTGAGAGCTCCGGCATTGATAATGATCGCGAGCGCGGTGCCACGGGCGTCGTGCACCGCCTCGATGAGGTCACCCTCGAAGTTCGACTGCAGGTGCCGCAGCGTCAGTCCGCTCGCGCTCGCCAGAGCGCTCGTCCGAGTGACGTGATCGTCCAGGGTCGCGCGACCGTAGACCGCTACGTCGCGCACACCGAGCTCGTCGAGATTCGGTCCCGACAGCATGAGCAACTCACCGCGTGCCGCATCGTCATCCGCGCCGGCCCTGGTCACCACGAACGAACGGGCCCACGCTTGCGGGGACGAACCACGCCCACGGAACCTCGAACGCGGACCATCGCCAGCCGCGGCAATCGGGGCAACGGTCGAATCGCGCGCACCTCCACGTCATGTATTCGCACGAACGCGACACCGACGCCGCGCAGCACCGCCAACGGCGCTTTCCATCGAGCGACCATACCGACCTCCGCGGCCAGACTACCTCGCTCGCGACTCGCGCTCGTCGCGAAACTGATCGATCTGCGCAGCCACCACGGCGCGATCAATGCCCGGCACTGTTTCAAATCCGTTCGGCCCGTCGAGCACGAAGGTCAAGTCGTGACGCGCCTTCTTGTCGCGGAACATCACCTCAATCAGCGCATCGGTTGCCATATCGCCGGGCAGCAGGCGGGGGACGCGAAAGGCGTCCAGTACGGCGTCGTGGTAGCGAACAACGGCGTCGTCGACCCGTCCCATGGCGCGCGCCAGTCTCGCCGCGAACGCGAGTCCGATCGACACGGCCTCGCCGTGGCGTAGCTCGTTCGCGCCGCGCCGCAGCGCCAGGAGTTCAAGCGCGTGCCCGAGCGTGTGACCGTAGTTCAGCAACGCGCGCCGACCCAGCTCGCGCTCGTCGTCGGCAACGATGGCCGCCTTCAGGGCTACCGCGATGCGCACCCAGTCGGCCGGTGTCGCCCCGTCGATGGCCGCCACGTCGCGGCGTTCCAGCAGCCAGCACTTGGCGACTTCGCCTCGCCCGCTGCGCAACTCTCGCTCGGGGAGCGTCGCGAGCGTGACGACGTCACACAGCACCGCGAGAGGCTGGTGAAACGCGCCGACGAGATTCTTGCCAACGGCCAGATTCACGCCAGTCTTGCCACCCACCGCTGCGTCGACTTGGCCCACGAGCGACGTGGGAACGTGCACCACGGCAATACCTCGCAGATAGACCGCCGCGGCGAAGCCCGCCACGTCAGTCACCGCCCCTCCGCCGACACCAACAACCACGTCGTCGCGCGAGAGCCCCAACGTGGCGAAGCGCTCGCAGAGGTACTCAACCGCAGCCAACGTCTTGGCGGCTTCGCCATCGGGCACGATCACGATGTCCTGTTCAAGCCCCGTGTCGACGTCGAACCACGATTGATCGACGAGCGACGCGGACGTGACCACCGCAGCGGCACGCGCTCGGGGCAGCCGCTGCGCGATGACCGCGGACAGTTCACGGCGCGCGTTCGGGTCCGTTACGATGTCGTACCCTCGATCGCCCAGCTCGACCCT
>JAKBCI010000171.1 GCA_021807965.1 Actinomycetes bacterium | reverse complement strand
GGCTTTCATCGAGCGCGGTACGACGCATTGTTGGCGCTACCCCCGCTGGCCGACACGTGATGCTGTTCTCGGCGACCCTCGGACCCGATGTGTCAGCTCTCGTCAATGCCTTCACCCGGGACGCCGCCGTACACGACGTCGTCGGCGAAACAGCTCCGAGTGACGTCGACCACTATTTCTGGCGCGTCGGACGAGATCAACGGCCCCAAATTGCCGCTGACATCGCCAACGAGTACGAGCGAGCGATCGTATTTACTCGCACCAAGCACGGCGCCGACCGTCTCGCCCGCCAACTGGGTGAGCGGGGCGTCTCCGCGGTGGCCCTGCACGGTGACCGGTCACAGGCGCAACGCGAGCGCGCCCTGCGCTCGATGAAAGCCGGCGAGGCACGCGTCCTCGTGGCAACTGACGTTGCCGCGCGCGGTATCCACATTGATCTGCTCCCGGTAGTCGTGCACTACGACCCACCGACCCAGGCGACTGATTACCTGCATCGCTCGGGACGAACTGGCCGAGCCGGCGCCAGCGGTGCCGTTATTTCCCTCGTGAGCGACGACGTCGCCGGACACGTGCGTCGCATGCAGCGCTCCCTCGGTCTGCCGGCAACCGCCGATGAGCCGTCGAATGCCACCGCGCTTCGCCTGGGTGCCGTCGACGACGCCACCGCCGCGCAGCCGCTGGATGATCGGGCGGCGCGTTCGCGTCGTTCATCGGACGACCCGATTCGGCGTGGTGGCAGCCCACGCGCCGATCGCGCTACCGCGCGAGTCACCGACTCGACCTCGAACCCAAGCACCCCACGCCGACCGCGCCCGTCCTCCGGAGACGTGCGCGCCGCTAACACGACCAAGTCCCTAGCTCCTCGCGCGAGACGTGGGGAGTCCAGGACGTCACCGTCCACCGCACGTGCGGGCGCGGGTCACGCGATAGTTAGTTTCTTCAACGACTCCAAGGGCTTCGGTTTCGCCAGTGACGACAAGGGCGACGACCTCTTCATCCACTTCTCCAATATCGTCGGCGACGGCTTCAAGACCCTCAGCCAGGGTCAGAAGATCGCCTACGACGAGGCCACGGGGCCCAAGGGCCGCGAGGCACGTAACGTGCGCGTCGTGGCTGGTTCACGGCGCTGACGTCGGACCGTGACTGACAGACCAGCCGTCGAGCGGCACGAGGGGCCGGCGCCGCTCGACGTGATCATTGACGATGTCATTGTTGGCACTGGCGTCGAAAGTCAGCCGGGCCAGACGGCCCTGGTGCACTACGTCGGGGTTGGTAACTCAAGTGGTGAGCAGTTCGATTCGTCGTGGGACCGAGGTGAGCCATTCGCGTTCGCGCTTGGCGAGGGCCACGTTATCGCCGGGTGGGATCGGGGCGTCGTGGGAATGCGAGTAGGCGGGCGACGTCGGCTGGTCATTCCACCGCACCTCGGGTACGGAGAGCGCGGAGCGGGTGGCGTCATCGCACCAGGCGAAACGCTCATTTTTGTCGTCGACCTAGTCGAGCTTCGCTAATCGAACGAGTACGGCGCCGCGTCACGGGCCAAGAGTCGCTGGTAGTCGCCGTATCGCTCGCAACAGATCTCCGCGACGAGCCGCAATCGATCATTGGGATCACTCAGACTGAGCACCTTGAACTGGTCCAGCGTCGACATCGGCGTCATCGCACAGAGTTGCCAACTTCGCACCCACGGATCGGCGTCCATCACGCAGTCGTGACGCAGTCGCTCGTCGGTGAGCACCTCGCTACGTAGCGCGCGCAGCGCTCGCACGGCGGACTCGGTCGATCGTAGTAGGCCGGGCTCGATCGCTTGCTCATCACAGCAACGCTCCCGTACGCTCGCCCGCGGATACGGCGCGTCCGCCAGCCACGCTGAAACCTCGACGCACTGCGTTCCCTCGACGCGCAGAAGCGTCTCACCATTAGGCAGAATCTGGGAGCCGAGAATTCTCAGCACCGTGCCGACCGAGGCGCGAACGTCTCCCCCGCCAACTTCGCATCCGCGTTCGATCATGCAGGTGCCGAATCGGTGATCGTCGGGCAGCTCACGCAACATCGTCTGATACCGAGGTTCGAAGACGCAGAGTCCAACGACTTGGTGCGGAAAAACCACCATCCCTAACGGGAACATCGGTAGCACGTCGCTCACGTTGCCAGCCTACGGGTGATCGCTCCGCGCAGTACCGTTTACGACACGATTGCCGCGACGAGCGCCCGCAATGCCCGAGATCGGTGTGATACTGAATTCTTCTCCGCGGTCGACACCTCGGCGAGCGTTCGACCGTTGAGATCGTCGGCCGCGAAAACGGGGTCGTAGCCAAAACCGCCGGCCCCGCGTGGCGCTTCCACGATCGAACCTTCGAGTGTGCCGTCGACGATCAACGATTCGCCGCCAGGAAACGCCACCGCGATCACTGTTCGAAAGTGGGCGCGCCGCGGGGGTGGAACCTCTGAGAGCGCACTCAGCAATTTGTCAACGTTGTCGGCGTCCGACGCGTCCGGCCCCGCGTAGCGCGCACTATAGACCCCGGGTGCACCATTCAATGCTTGAACGAAGAGACCCGTGTCATCGGCGATCGCGGCTCGGCCCACCGACTCACATACCGCCCACGCCTTCAAGAGCGCGTTGCCTTCCAGCGTATCGGCCGTTTCCGGCACCTCAGGAAGGTCCACCGGACGCCGCTCAACATCAACGCCGAAAGGAGCGAGCACCGCGCGCATCTCGGAGGCCTTATGCGCGTTCGCGGTAGCGAGGACGAACGACGTCACGCCGAGCGAATTGCCGGTGTACTCGCGAGCACCAGCCGCTGCGCTTCGTGGATCGAGCGTATGCCTGATTCAGCGAGATCGAGGAGCCGATCGAGCTCTCGGCGGCTGAAGGCAGATCGTTCCGCCGTCCCCTGGACCTCGACGAAATTACCGGAGCCGGTCATCACGACGTTCATATCGGTTTCGGCTCGTGAGTCCTCGTCGTAAGGAAGGTCGAGTACCGCCACGCCATCTACGACGCCGACCGACACGGCGGCCACTAGGTCGGTGACGGCGTGAGACGAAATGCGCCGCGCCTCTACCAACCGCGTCACCGCGTCGTGAAGGGCTAGGTACCCGCCGCAGATCGACGCCGTGCGTGTTCCGCCATCGGCCTGCAACACGTCACAGTCAACGGTGATCTGCACGTCGGTCAGCAGCCGGAGATCGGTAACGGCACGGAGTGAACGACCGATCAGTCGTTGGATTTCGTGCGTGCGTCCCGACTGCTTCCCGCGGGCTGCTTCACGCGACGCGCGCTCGGGTGTCGAGCCGGGCAACATTGAGTACTCCGCCGTCACCCATCCTCGACCCGAACCGCGCAACCATCGCGGAACATCCGTTTCGACTGAGGCGGTGCACAAGACGCGAGTCCGCCCAACCTCGACGAGCACCGAGCCTTGCGCCATCTCGGTGTAGTCCCTCACGAAACGCAGTGATCGCGCTTCGTCATTCGCACGGCCGTCGCTGCGCTTCATCTCGCCGTTCCTCTCGTTGCCTCGCGTCACGGTATCGCACGCCGCGTCAACGGAGCCAGCTAAAAGTAAATGATCCGCTTGGCTCGCTCCACGACTTCATCGATGTCATCGCTCCACGCGCCGGTGGACAGGTACTTCCAACCGTCGTCGCACGCAATGGTTACGATCGTGGCTGACTGACCCGGTGGTACCGCACTGGCGCACTTTACTGCGCCAGCCATGATGGCGCCTGATGATATGCCGACGAAAAGGCCCACGCTCGTCATGGCTCGAGTCCACTCAATCGACTCGCGTGGTCGAACAACCACTTTTCGATCCAGTAAGTTGGCGCCATCGTTCGCGGTGAAAATCGGCGGGATGTAACCGTCGTCCAGACTACGAAGCCCGTCGACAACTTCGCCACTGGGTGGCTCCACCGCCCAGATCTGAACGTCTGGCTTGCGTTCTTTTAAATACCGACCGACGCCCATCAACGTTCCTGACGTGCCGAGCCCCGCCACGAAATGAGTGACCTCGGGGACGTCGGCGAGAATCTCAGGCCCCGTCGTCGCGTAGTGCGCAGCGGGATTCGCGGGATTCGCGTATTGGTAGAGAAAGACCCAGTCTTGGTGTTCGGCGGCAATGCGCTGAGCCATTCGAACGGCGCCGTTCGATCCTTCGGAGCCCGGTGATTCGATGATTTCTGCCCCCCAGGCGAGTAACAGTTGGCGACGTTCGGGCGACACGTTCGTGGGTAGCACGACCTTGAGGTGATAACCACGCAGGCGGCACACCATCGCGAGCGCGATGCCAGTGTTTCCGGACGACGGCTCAATCAGGAT
>JAKBCI010000170.1 GCA_021807965.1 Actinomycetes bacterium | reverse complement strand
CTACACCAACGATCAGAACCTCTTGGACGTCGCGCACAAGGACCTGCGGCGAGCTCGCGCCGCGGCGGTGAACATCGTGCCGTCCTCGACGGGCGCGGCTCGGGCGACGAGTCTGGTACTGGCGGCCATGAAGGGTCGCCTCGACGGGACCTCCTTGCGCGTCCCCGTGCAAGACGGCAGCATTACGGACTTCACCGCGGTCGTGCGATCGACGACGGTTGACGAGATCAACGAGGCCTTTCGAGCCGCAGCGGCGGGCACGCTGCGCGGGATCATCGAGTACAGCGACGAGCCCATCGTGTCGTCGGACATCGTGGGCTCGCCCGCATCGTGCACCTTTGATTCGCTGATGACCATGGTGCAACCGATCGATCGCGAGTCCAGTTTGGTCAAGGTCTTTGGCTGGTACGACAATGAGTGGGGCTACTCGAACCGGCTGGTCGATCTCACGGCCCTGGTCGGTCGGGCGTGACCCGAACTGAGCTCCCCACGCCGGACGCCTGGGACGTGAGTGGTCGCCGCGTCTTGGTGCGCGTCGACTTCAACACGCCGGTCGTTGAGGTGGACGGGCGACTCGAGGTGGCCGACGACTTTCGTATTCGCTCGGCCCTGCCGCTGTTCACGTCGCTGCTCGACCGTGGCGCATCGGTCGTCGCCTGCACCCACTTCGGCCGACCGCGGGGCCGCGTGGACGACCGTTTTCGCGTCGAGCCCATTCGCCGGCGCCTCGACGAGCTCTGTCCGGGCGTCGAACTGATGGAGAACTTACGCTTTCATCCTGGTGAGGAGTCGAATGATCCAGCGTTCGGCGCGTCCTTGGTTGATGGCGTTGACTTTTACATCAACGAGGCCTTCGGCGCGTCGCACCGGGCTCACGCGTCGATCATGGTGCCACCGACGCTGGTTCCGAGTGCCGCGGGACCGAACCTTCGTCGCGAGGTCCACTATCTCCTCGATCTGCTCGAAGCCCCCGAGCGGCCCTTCGTCGCGATCGTTGGCGGGGCCAAGGTCGCCGACAAGCTTGGCTTCGTCAAGGTGCTGGCCGCGGTGGCCGACGTCGTCCTGGTGGGCGGTGGCATGGCGTACACGTTTGAGGCCGCTCAGGGTCGAAGCATTGGCTCGTCGTTGTTCGACGGGTCGTACCTCGACGAGTGCGCGGCACTCGTGGCGTCGGGTAAGGTTCGCATTCCCGTAGACACGAGGGGGCTCGCCGACGGTGCCCGCGTCGGGCGTGACGGTGGCCCCGACCCGGTGCTCGACTTTGGCGCGAACGTGCCCGACGGTTGCGAGGGCTTCGATATCGGACCCGCGTCGGTGACTCAGTTTGTCGACGTGATCGAGACCGCGCGCACCATCCTCTGGAACGGCCCCGTCGGGATGTTCGAGGATCCGCGCTTCAGTGTTGGCACCGCGGCGATTGCTCACGCCGTCGCGTCGTCGTCGGCGCTGTCGGTTGTTGGTGGCGGCGATTCGGTTGCCGCGCTACAGCAGTTCGGCCTCGAGTCCGACGTGAGCTTCGTCTCTACGGGTGGTGGCGCGTCGCTCGAGTTGGTCGAATACGGCGATCTGCCAGGGCTGCGCGCCTTGCGAACGGGGATGGTGGCGCCGTGACACGCGGCCTCGTCGTTGGCAACTGGAAGATGAACCTTGATCACGTGGAAGCCGTCCACCTCACCCAACAGTTGGTGAGCGTGCTCGCCAGCCGGCCCGCTGAGCACGTCGAGGTGGCCGTCGCGCCGCCGTTCGTGGACCTGCGTAGCGTCACGTCGGTGATTGAGGCGGAACGCTCGGCCATCACCGTCGTCGCCCAGCACGTGAGCGACCACGAGCACGGCGCGTTCACCGGCGAGGTGAGTGTAGCCATGCTGAAGCGGCTCGGGATCACGGGCGTGCTGGTTGGCCACTCGGAGCGGCGATCGCTGTTTCACATGGATGACGCCGTGGTCGCTACGACCATGCGGGCCGTGCGTCGCGGGGGACTACGCGCGATCGTGTGCGTGGGCGAGCGCCTCGAGACGCGAGAATCGGGTGGCGAGCGCGCTTTCGTTCGCGCACAGCTCGCGACGGCCCTCGATGGGCTCGCCGACGAAGGTGAGGACGGCGTCGCGATCGCGTACGAGCCAGTCTGGGCAATTGGCACCGGACGCACCCCGACCACGGAGCAGGTGTCCGACATGGCGGGTGAGATTCGCGAGGAGGCGGCGCGCTGGGGATTCGCTTCCGCGCGCGTTCTCTACGGTGGTTCAGTCAACGCCGACAACGCCGCGGTCATTGCCATCGAGGCTGGGGTGGACGGCTTCCTCGTCGGTGGTGCCAGCCTGAAGGCGGAGTCCTTTGGCGCCATCGTGGGCGCGTGCAATGACTGCTACGCTGAAAGGCGCTAAGCGGAGGTTTCGGTGTTCACCTGGTCATTCGTAGTTATTGAAGCGCTGTCGGCGGTGGCGCTGATCTTCCTCGTGCTGCTCCACTCGGGTCGCGGTGGCGGCATATCCGACCTGATGGGCGGCAGTCTAGGTGCGACGGCGTCGGGTTCGACGGTGGTCGAGAAGAACCTCGACCGCATTACGGTTGCCGTTGCGCTGATCTTCACGTTCGCAACCCTCACGCTCGATCTGCGCCTACAGTAGCGACGTGTCAACGGGCGCTGGGCGTTGGCGCGCCGTCGGTGCGGCAGCGATTGGCGTGTTTCTGGTCCTGAGCGCCAGCCCACCCGCGTACGCTGGATCCTCGGGGGACAACACCCGAACGCTCACCGTGTCGTTGCCTGGTCCGTTCAACGGCTGCACGTATCTCGACGCCGGGGCGACACCCACGTCGAACGCCATCTTGGACCTGATCCGTCCGTCGGCTTTTCTCACCGCGCTCGACGGCTCGCTCGTCGGAGCCCAGGGCCCCATTGCGTCGGCCGAGTTGACCTCGCTCTCGCCCGAGACGGTGGTCTACACCATCAGTCCGAAAGAAGTGTGGAGTAACGGACAACCCTTTGACGGCCGCGACCTGGTCGCGTGGTGGCTACGAGCTCGCGGCTTGGCGAGTATCGTCAGCGACGGCTACCGATCGATTACGTCGATGACGCTGAGCAACCACGCCCTCACGGTCACCGCGGTCTTTGCCAAGCCGTACGCCGATTGGAATACCTTGTTTCGTGACGTGGAGAGCCGCACGAGCGCTGACGGCTGCGCGATCGGCAATCTCGTGCGGCGTCCTTCGCTGGGACCGTATCGCGTAGCAAGCGCATCGGCGAACACCATCGTCCTGGTTGAGAGACGTACGTGGCCAACCGACGTCACTCGTTTCGGACGCATCATTTTCCGCTCAGACGCCTCGCTGCCAAGTAACGCCGCCTCGCCATTCGCCGCCTACTCACTTACGGTCGACCGGTCCCAAATCGAGGCCCTCGGTGCCCATCCGGCGGTGTTGAGTCACATCGGCAGCGCGAGCGCCATCGAAGAGCTCGTGTTCAACTCACAACGGCCCCTCACCAAGGCGCTGCCGCTGCGCGAAGCGCTCAGCTGGTCGCTCGATCGCCAGGCCATGATCACCGCGCTGTGGGGACTGGTGACGTTTTCACCGTCGGTAGCGGCGTCGGCGATCTACGCGCAGGGCGAGGTGAACTACCCGGGCTCGTCGGGTCAGGCGCCAAGCGAGTCGACGACGACGACCACGGTCCCACCTGCGACGTCGACCACTCCCACCCTCGCGGACTGTGTGGTCTGCGCGACGAGGACGCTACGCAAGGCCGGGTACGTGAAGACGGCGCTCGGCTGGGTAACGCCGTCGGGACAGCCGGTGGCGATCCGATTGGTCACCGGTCCGAGCGCTCTTGATCACGCGACGGCTAGCTTGGTAGTACGTCAGTGGGCTCAGTTCGGCGTCTCGACGTACGTGGTCGGCGCTGCGAGTGAGTCGCTCGCGGCAACCTCCCTGGCGTATAACAACGCCGACGTCGCAATCTTCACTCGGCCAACGATGGGTGTGCCGTCCTATACGGCTCGTTCGTGGACTGGTCCGCCGTATCCCGACTCGTATCCGAGTGGGCTTCGATTGGCCTCACTCGATCGTATCTTCGCAAGCGCCATGAACATCTTTAACCCTGTCACGGCGAGCACGGTGTGGACGAACTTCGATCAGATCTTGATGACGTCGTTTTGGGTTCGACCGTTGTTTACGCCCCCGTCGTTGATCGAGTGGACGCCCATCATGCAGGGTGTTCTCCTCCGCGAATCACTCCCAGGGTTCGTCGCCGCAGTGTCATCGTGGAATACCGTGGCCACGGTCACACCACCGTCGTCGTAGGTCACGGTTGACATCGGATAAACTGAGTCGCTGCGTCGGAGTGGCGGAATAGGCAGACGCGCCAGCTTGAGGGGCTGGTGCC
>JAKBCI010000169.1 GCA_021807965.1 Actinomycetes bacterium | reverse complement strand
TTCGATTGGCGCGCGATCGAAGTTGCTGGGCCAGCACGGTGGTGATTGTGGGCACGACGTGGCACTCCTCCAATGACCCCCCGACGGTTCAGTGTATGACCCATGCTTTCATTCCCGTGCCGATTCTGGGACACTGGAACATGGTCAAACTATCCCGCCGTCTCGCGACGGGCGCCGACGTCGAGGTCGAAGAGGTCGTGACGACCCGCACGACGACCGAAACCAAGCGACCGTGGAACGTCGTGGTCTGGGATGACCCGGTCACGCCGATGAGTGTTGTCGTGGTCATCTTTAAAAAAATCTTCGGTTACTCCAACAACAAGTCAACGCACTTGATGTTGACCGTGCACCACGAGGGACGCGCCGTCGTGTGGTCGGGCGAACGCGAGCGCGCGGAGGGCTACTGCGTCAAAGTTCAGGTAGCCGGCTTGCAGTGCACGGTGGAGGAGGCGGCGTAGTGGCGCCGAGGATCTTCATCCGACGCCGTGACGGTCGCATCGAAGTGCGTCTCAACGACGCGGGTCGCACGGTCGTGCGTGATGCGGTGCGGCGCGTGGTGGCGGCCGAGAACGACGTGAACGACGAGTGGCACGCCACGCTGAACGGCCCCATCGACCCCAGTCGTGATCAAGACGACCCACTGCTCACCTTGGCCCGCCAGCACGACGTGTCGTCGAACGCGGAGTTGGCCCTGATGACCGTCGATGAACCGTTCTTGAACGACGGTGAGGCCTGGGCGTGGCTCAGCACGCTGCAGGTCGCACTGCGCGCTACCGCCTATTCGCACGGTCTGGTCAACCACGAACGAGTTGGCGCGGCCGACGCGGGGGTGCGTGGCGAGATCGAGATGCTGCAGCTGCTGCTGTTCGCCATCGCTGACGTCGTATAGGGCAGTGGCCGGCGTCAAAGCGTCGGGGTACCGGTGGGCCACTCGATACCGTAGGCTGCGAGGATGCCAGTTCGCACTCGTCGTTGTACTGTCCTCGCCGCGATTGCGGTTGGTCTTCTCCCGTTGGCTAGTTCCGCGGCCATGGGCTCGACCAAGCCGTCCGTGTCCAGTGTGCTGAAGGCGGCCAAGCGCGCCGTTGTCTCTGAGACGAGTGTGCACATTGTGGTCTCGTCCACGAGTGGGACCACGAAGAATCACGTTCGGGCGGATCTTGGGGTCTCCAGTGGTCAGGAGTACTTCACGTCGGGTCCCGCGGCGATCTCGATTGTGGTGACGCCGAAGTACGCCTACCTGAGCGGTAACGCGTCGGGACTCGAGAACTTGATTGGGCTCACCGCGGCCCAGCAGAAGAAGGTGGGCACCAAAGTGATCGTCATGAAGGCCGGCACATCGCCGTACGCCAGCTTCCAGTCGAACCTCACCGTCGTCGCCTTCGCGTCGTTCTTGCCGACGACGAAGGGCGTGTCGCTCGGTCGCGATCGCCACGGCAACTTCGTGCTGTCGTGGACCAAGGCCGCCACGAGTTCGACCGCCAAGACAACGAGCGTTCTCACCATTTCGAGTGGTCACAAGGCGCTGCCCATGAGCGAAGTCGTCTCGGGCAAAGGCGGTGGAGGCGTCACGACGTTTTCGCGTTGGGGCAAGTCGTTCACGGTGACGATTCCCAAGCAGTCCAATACGATCCCCTACACCAGCGTGGTCGCCGGCTGATCCGACCCGCGCGGCGCCACCGTCCCCATCAGGGAACTACGGGCGAGCGGCACTGTGGACTTTGGTCCCTAGCGCGCGAGTGGCATTCGTATCGCCGTATCAACTAGATACTCCATAGGCGAAGTGAACAATTACGGGGGGTGCCATGGGCCAGTACCGCGATGCGTGGGAGCGCAGTATCGGAAGTCCGAACGAGTTCTGGGGTGAGGCGGCCACCGGAGTCTCGTGGTATCGCGAACCCACCGTCGTGCTCGACGAATCCAAGGCGCCCCTCTACCGCTGGTTCAGCGATGGGGTGATGAACACGTGCTACAACGCGCTGGATCGTCACGTGGAAGCCGGCCGGGGCCAACAACGCGCCCTGATCTACGACAGTCCGGTGACGGGTGCGAAGCGGGTCTACAGCTACGACGAGCTGCTCGACGAAGTGTCGCGCTTCGCCGGTGTGCTGGCGTCACTGGGTGTTCGCAAGGGTGATCGCGTCGTGATCTATATGCCGATGATTCCACAAGCACTGATGGCCATGCTCGCCTGTGCGCGCATCGGCGCGGTCCACTCCGTGGTATTCGGAGGTTTCGCCGCTCACGAGTTGGCGATGCGCATCGACGACGCTGCTCCCAAGTTCGTGGTGTCGGCGTCCTGCGGCATCGAGGTGAATCGCGTCATCGAGTACAAGCCACTGCTCGACGCAGCGCTAGCCGAGGCGACGCACCGTCCCGACGGGTGCATCATCGTGCAGCGGCCCGAAGCCGTGGCGGCGATGCAGCCTGGCCGGGACCACGACTGGGACGAGCTGATGGCCGCGGCGTCGCCGGCTGCGTGCGTACCGCTGGCCGCGACCGATCCGCTGTACGTGCTGTACACGTCGGGCACGACGGGTCGGCCCAAGGGGGTGGTGCGCGACAACGGCGGTCACGCCGTAGCGCTGACCTGGTCGATGCCGAACATCTACGACACGTCCGTGGGCGAGGTGTTCTGGGCGGCCTCTGACGTCGGCTGGGTTGTGGGGCACTCGTACATTGTCTACGCACCGCTGCTCGCCGGGGCAACGACTTTGTTGTACGAAGGCAAGCCCGTGGGCACTCCGGACGCGGGGGCGTACTGGCGAGTGATCGCCGAGTGGGGCGTGAAGACGTTGTTCACCGCGCCGACGGGTTTCCGCGCGGTGAAGCGCGAAGATCCCCAGGGCGAGTTGATCACGCACTACGACCTCTCGACGTTCAAGTACCTGTTCTTGGCGGGCGAGCGCCTCGATCCCGAAACGTATACGTGGGCCAGTGATCGCCTGGGGGTGCCGGTCGTCGACCACTGGTGGCAGACCGAAACCGGATGGCCCGTCGCGGCCAACTTGATGGGGCTCGAGGCAATGCCGGTCAAGCCGGGGTCGCCCACGGTCCCGGTGCCGGGCTTCAACGTCGAGATCTTCTCAGAGTCGGGTGAGCGAGTGGGACCCGATGTTGAGGGGCTCATCTTGATCAAGCTGCCGCTGCCGCCGGGATGCATGGTAGGTGTGTGGGGCGATGACCAGAAGTTCGCCGATACGTACCTCAGCCATACGCCTGGTTACTACCTGACCGGTGACGGTGGGCACTACGACCAAGACGGCTACCTCTTCGTGATGGGGCGAGTCGACGACGTGATCAACGTGGCCGGGCACCGGTTGTCGACGGGTGAGATTGAAGAGATCATCGCGTCGCACCCTGACGTTGCGGAATGCGCCGTGATCGGCGTCGCCGACACGCTGAAGGGTCAAGTTCCGAGGGGCCTCGCGGTTCTGAAGAACGGCGTCGATCGGGACCACGACGAAATCGCGGCGGAACTCGTGCAGAAGGTGCGTGATCAACTAGGCGCCGTCGCCAGTTTGCGCCAAGTGGACATCGTGGGTGCCTTGCCGAAGACTCGCTCGGGCAAAGTGCTGCGTAAGTCGATGCGTGCGATCGCCGACGGCGTGGATATGCCCGTTCCTTCGACGATTGACAACCCCGCAACGCTCGACGCGCTGCGAGCGGTGTTGCGGCCGCAGGGCTAGTTCTCGGGCTGACCGTAGCGAGTGAATCGGGCGCGCTCGACGAAGCCCACGTCGCGGTACACGCGTTGGGCGACGTCGTTCGATCGTGCGACGCCAAGCCCTAACCACTCGACGCCGCGCGCGTGGGCCGCGCCAACGACGCCGACCATCAGTCGTCGGGCGAGTCCGCGTCCGCGATAGTCGGTCGCGGTCGCCACCGACGACACCACGTGGTGCCCGGACTGCCACTTCGTGAGGGCGGCCACCGCCACGAGGCGGTGTTCGTCGCGCAGACCGTACCAAGCGACCACGTTCGCATCGCCCGGCCACGTCGAGGACTGCGGTGCGTGCTCGGCGAGCAACGCTCCGACCTCGTCGTCGTTGAGATCGATCGCGACGTCCTCGGTCTCCGGGGTGCACTGGCGGGTATAAAAGTCCCACTGGCCGCGCCGCTCGAGCGACGTCTGGTGCGACTCCAACGTCGCGCCCATCACGAGACACGCGGTCCACGTCGACAGTGGCGTTGCGCGGGGGCCCACGACGATACCGAACTGAGCGGCCGCATCGACCGTGAACCAGATGGCGCCGCCGTCGCGCGTCGCGCCGCCGAAGTGGCGGGGGTTCATAAAGAACTCAACGGGATTGGCTTCTCCGAGCCGTATTCGGGCCCACGCGAGCGCCACGGACACGTCACTGGTCGATTCATGCACCA
>JAKBCI010000168.1 GCA_021807965.1 Actinomycetes bacterium | reverse complement strand
CGAAGCCGCGTCGATCGCCCCCTCGGCGGCGCCGGCGCCGACCAGCGTGTGGATCTCGTCGATGAACAAGACGATGTCGCCGCGCGTGCGGATCTCCTTCAGGACCTTCTTCAGCCGCTCCTCGAAGTCGCCGCGGTAGCGGCTCCCGGCGACCAGCGCGCCCAGATCGAGCGTGTACAGCTGCTTGTCAGCGAGGGTCACCGGCACCTGGTTGGCCACGATGCGCTGGGCGAGCCCCTCGACGATCGCGGTCTTGCCGACACCGGGCTCGCCAATGAGGACCGGGTTGTTCTTGGTACGACGCGAGAGGACCTGCATCACGCGTTCAACTTCCTTCTCACGCCCGACCAGCGGGTCGAGCTTGCCCTCGCGGGCGAACTGGGTCAGGTTGCGACCGAACTGGTCGAGCACGGCCGATCCGCCTGAGGCCTCCGGGTCACCCTTCTGGCCGCTCGACGAGACGCTCGCTCCCGCCTCCTTGCCCGACTGACCCGACATCATCTGCATGACCTGGGCGCGCACGCGCGCCATGTCCGCCCCGAGGTCGTTAAGCACCTGAGCGGCCACCCCGTCGCCCTCGCGCACCAGGCCGAGCAGCATGTGCTCAGTACCGATGTAGGAGTGCCCGAGCTGCAGCGCCTCGCGCAGCGACAACTCGAGAACCTTCTTGGCGCGGGGAGTGAACGGCGGCGACCCCGGCGACGGGTTCGAATTCGTGCCGATCGCCTCCTCGACCTTTTCGCGCACCACGTCGAAGGTAACGCCGAGGGCGTCCAGCGCCTTCGCGGCGACGCCCTCACCCTCGCGAATGAGTCCCAGCAGGATGTGCTCGGTCCCGATGAACGCGTGGTTCAACTCGCGGGCTTCTTCCTGCGCGAGTACGAGGACCCGGCGGGCTCGGTCTGTAAATCGTTCAAACAACGTTCATCCTTTATGCGCTGATACGTAGCAGTGTACCGGGGTACCGCGGCGGACCGGCCTCACCGGTCGCTCGGGCGATCGCTCATCTATTGTGGGGACCGTGAACCCTCACGAGCGATTGCGGTTGCCCCTGGTCGAACGCGACCTCGATCGGCTCGAATCGCTGCTCGCCGAGTCGGTAATCGTCGGCGATCCGTACCTAGACGAGGTCACGACCCACCTCATTTACGCGGGCGGCAAGCGACTGCGACCGATGCTCGCCATAGCGTCGGCGACCTACGGCGAGCACGACGCCACCGAAGAGGACCTCTTGGGGGGTGTTTCGCTCGAGTTGATGCACCTCGCGTCGCTCTACCACGACGACGTCATGGACGAGGCCGAAGTGCGTCGCAACGTCGACAGCGTGAACGCCCGCTACGGCAACCTCGTCGCCATCGTCGCCGGCGACTACCTCATGGCGCGCTCCGCTGGCATCGCCGCCGACCTCGGCACCGACGTGGCGGGCCTGATGGCCCGCACCCTCGCGTGGCTCACTCGCGGCCAGGTGTCCGAGGTTCGCACCTCGTACTCGGTCGACCGTACCGAAGAGGACTATTTCGAAGCCATCGAGGGCAAGACCGGCTCGCTGATGGCCGCCAGCTGTCGGGTGGGCGCCATCACCGCCGACCACGACCAGCACTACACCGAGGCGCTGACCGAGTTCGGGCGGTGCTTCGGCATGGTCTACCAATTGCGCGACGACATCCTCGACGTCATCGCCGTGGACAACGAGCTCGGCAAGCCGGCCGGACAGGACCTCGCCGAAGGGATCTACAACCTGCCCACGCTGTTCGCGCTGCGCGACGAGGCGGCCGGCGACGAACTGCGATCCATCCTCGGTGTCGCGCTGAACGACGACGAGCGCGAGCGTGCCCGCAAGCTGGTGGTCGCGACCGACGGCGTGGCTCGCACGATTGACGCCGCCCAACATTTTCTCGGCCTCGCGCGCGACGCCATCGCGGTGCTGCCGAGCGAGGGACTGCGGCGCGGGTTTGGTGGCCTCATCGAATCGCTGCTCGACGACCTCCCCGTCTTCTAGGCTTTCACCCTCGTCGCGCGACGGCATTGTCAGCGGCACCTCCGGCGACAACCGAGACATCCTCGCCGGCGCCGACAGCTAGCCCAGCGCGTCCACGCCCAGCGCGTACGCCCCGACGACGCCGGCGCTCGCGCCCAGACCCGGGGCCACGATGTAGGAGGCGATATCGGTCGTGAGCGCTGGCACGGCGAGGTAGCCGTTCAACGAGTCGCGGACCTTGGTTCGCACCCGGTCGAGCAGGCCGGGCACCGCCATGACGCCGCCGCCGAGAATGACGACCTGCGCGGCGGTGATCGTGACGACGTTGCGCACGGCGTCAGCGAGGTACTCGCTCTCGAGCTCCCACGCCGCGTGATCCGGTGGCGGCGGGGTCACGCCCTCGTGGCTCCAGCGCTGTTGGACGGCGACGCCGCTCGCCAACCCTTCGAGGCAGTCGCCGTGCGAGGGGCACGACCCGGCGAACTCGTCACCGGCGCGGCGGCGCACCACCATATGACCCAGTTCCGGGTGCAGCAGTCCGTGCACGACGCGCCCGTCGACGACGAGGCCACCCCCGATTCCCGTTCCGATGGTCAGGTAGACAACGACGTCGCGGCCGCGACCGGCCCCGAATCGAAACTCGGCGAGCGCGGCGGCGCCCGTGTCGGTGTCGAACCCGAGGGGCAACGTCGCGAACTCCCGCGCGATGGCGTCGGACCATGACACGCCTCGCCAGAGGATCTTGGGCGTCGTGGTCGCAAGCGCGCGACGAGCCCAGTCGAGCGGACCGAAGGACGCGACGCCGATCGCGGCGAGGGGCGACTCCGCGTCGCGCTGGTGCAACCAGTCCATCGCGCGGTTCAGCGTCTCCGACGGCGTCGTGGTCGCCAACACGTAGTGCTCGGCGTCGCGAACCTCGCGCCACGTGCGGCCGACGGCGAGCACCATCTTGGTGCCGCCGGCCTCAATTGCGCCAACCACCGCGTCCACGACGATCCCTCCGACGTCTCGACACTACGCACCCCGAGGCTGGTCGGAGCCTCTCGCCTCGGCCCCGGTCCGCGGTCGCCGCAGCCCGCTGCGCTAGTCCCGTTTCGGTTTGAGCGTCGGAAAGGCGATGACTTCGCGGATGTTGGACTCGTCGGCGAGCAACATCACGAGCCGGTCGATGCCCAGACCGAGGCCGGCCGTCGGCGGCAGGCCCCACTCGAGCGCGCGCAGGTAGTCCTCGTCGATGCGCATGGCCTCGTCGTCACCGGCCGCACCGAGGCGCGCCTGCTCCTCGAAGCGCAGGCGCTGGTCGACGGGATCGTTCAACTCGCTGAACCCGTTGGACAGCTCACGACCCACGGCGTAGGACTCGAAGCGCTCGGTCAGCTGCGCGTCGCCCCGGTGGCGCCGCGCGAGCGGCGAGACCTCGACGGGGTGATCCGTGACGAACACCGGATCCCAGAGCGAGGATTCCGCCGTCGCCTCGAAGAGCTCGGCGAGACAGCGTCCCGCGCCCCACGCCTCGGACACCTCGACGTCGCGCTGCGCGAGCAGGCTCGCGAGGCGGGGCCGGGGCGTATGTACCGACACCTCCTCGCCGACGGCCTCGCTGGCGAGCTCGGCCATAGTCCGTCGCGGCCACGGCGTGGCGAAGGAGAGCGGGCGGCCCTGGTAGGTGATCTCGGTAGAGCCCAGCACGTCGGTCGCCACGTTGGCGACGAGCTCTTCGGTGAAGTCCATCATTCGCTCGTAGTCCCAGTAGGCCGCGTAGAGCTCGAGCATCGTGAACTCGGGGTTGTGGCGAGGACTGACCCCCTCGTTGCGAAAGACGCGGCCGAGCTCGAAGACCCGCTCGAAGCCGCCGACCACCAGTCGCTTCAGCCACAGCTCGGGCGCGATACGCAGGTAGAACTCGCTGTCCAGCGCGTTGTGAAACGTGGCGAAGGGCCGGGCGGAGGCGCCGGTGGGAATCGGGTTGAGGATCGGGGTCTCCACCTCCATGAAGTTCGCGGCCCAGCACCGCTCGCGCGCCGCGCGTAGCACCTCGCTGCGCCGCGCGAGGGTCATTCGCGACTTCTCGTTCGCCCAGAGGTCGGCCTCGCGGTGGCGGTAGCGCAAGTCGAAGTCGGCGATCCCCGCCCACTTGTCACCGAAGTTGTGCTGGGCGACGGCCAGCGTCGACCACGAGGCGACCTTCACCGAGAGCTCGCCGCGCTTGGTGCGCACGACCTCGCCAACCACGCCCACCCAATCACCCAGGTGCAGGCGAACGAACTCGTCGAAACGCTCCGTCAACGCGGCCAGAGCGAAGAGCTGCACCTCGCCGGTGGAGTCACGCATCGTCGCGAAGGCCAGCTTGCCCTGGGTGCGCAGCAGCATCACGCGGCCGGCGACGTGCACCGTGACGCCCGACTCCTCGCCGTCGATGAGGTGGTCCCAGGTGCGCTGCAGGTCGTCCGCGTAGGCGTTGT
>JAKBCI010000167.1 GCA_021807965.1 Actinomycetes bacterium | reverse complement strand
GGTCAAACGGGTATCGCTCGAACTCGGTGGCAAGTCAGCGAACATCATCCTGGAAGGCGCCGACGTGCCCAAGGCCGTCGCCGACGGCGTCTTCAAGTGCTACCTCAACTCAGGACAGACCTGCTCTGCGCTGACTCGAATGGTGGTGCCTCGTTCGCGACTGGCCGAGGTCGAAGAAGTGGCCGTCGCGACCGCGGCGGGTTTCGCGCCCGCTGATCCGGTATCTGGATCGAGTTTTCTTGGTCCGCTCGCCAGCTACGCGCAGCTCGAACGCGTGCGCAACTACATCAACACCGGGATCAACGAAGGCGCTCGACTCCTCTGCGGTGGGGTCACACCGCCCGACGGACTCGAGCGGGGCTACTACGTACAACCAACGATCTTCTCTGACGTCACGAACGATATGACGATCGCCCAAGAGGAGATCTTCGGGCCCGTCCTCTCGATCATTCCCTACGACACCGAGGAGGAAGCGATCGCGATCGCCAACGACTCGAGCTATGGACTCGCCGGCGGCGTCTGGGCCGCTACCGACGAGCAGGCGTTCGAAGTCGCTCGAAAGATTCGTACGGGTCAGGTCGAGATCAACGGTGGGGCCTTCAACGTGGTCGCGCCGTTCGGTGGTTACAAGCAGTCCGGTATCGGACGCGAACTTGGCCAGTACGGCTTCGAGGAGTTCCTCGAGGTGAAGTCAATCCAGCACCGCTAGCCCTCGTCGTGCACGCACCGGTATAGACTCTGGTCGCGCCGGTAGCTCAATTGGCAGAGCATTTGACTCTTAATCAACAGGTTCCGGGTTCAAGTCCCGGCCGGCGCACCGAGTGAGCTCCACGTTGCGCGTGCCAAGGCCGCCCTGCCTCTTCACTGGCTAAGCCCTCCAGGCGCCTTTGTCACCTCGTCATCGCCGCTAGTCAAGCGAAAACGCATCCGCTGATCAAAGTCGAGACGGTGTTCCCGGTGCCCCGTCGCCATTGACTTTCGGTATCGGGCCACGACTTTACCTCGCGGCGACTCGTGCCCGCGCTTTGGATCGCGCGAGCGTCGAACCCGTGCGTAATCTCTTTCGTAGGAGACACGAAGGAGCAGAAAATGGTCACGTCTCGGCCAACGGTGCTCGACGCAATTGGCGATACTCCCTTGGTCGAGATTGACGGTATTTTCGTGAAACTCGAGTACCTCAATCCGTCAGGTTCCATCAAAGCACGGATGGCTCGCTACATCATCGAGCGCGCTGAACGAGACGGTCTGCTTCACCCCAACGACGTCATCGTCGAAGCGTCGAGCGGCAACACCGGCAACGCGATGAGTATGGTTGCCGCGGTCAAGGGCTATCGCATGCTCGTCATCATGCCCGAAGGACTGAGCAGTGAACGCGCCGCGATCTCCACGGCCTTTGGCGCTGAGTTGCGCACCATCGGCACGTTCCACGTCAACGACGCGCTGCGCGAGGCGGAGAGACTCGGGGAACTTCCTGGTTATTTTGCGCCTCACCAGTTTTCAAACGAGTGGAATGTCGAGGAGAACCGTACCTGGCTCGGACCCGAAATCATCGCCCAACTGCCGACGGGCAGAACACCTGACGCCTTCGTCATGGGTGTCGGTACCGGCGGGACACTTATTGGCGTTGGTCAAGCATTCCGCGACGTAAATCCCGCAGTGCGGCTTATCGCGCTCGAGCCCAGTGAGTCGAGCACCATTGTGTGCGGCGACGTGGCGCTGCACCGTATTGAAGGTATCTCCGACGGTTTCGTGCCACCGATCTACCGACGTCACGCTGACCTGGTTGATCACGTGATCGCCGTGAGCAGCGACGAAGCGATCGCCGAGATGCGTCGACTGGCCCGCGAACTGGGCATTCTCGTTGGACCGAGCTCGGGTGCGAACCTCGTCGTGGCCCGTCGCGTACTGGCCGAACTGCCACCGAACGCGACGGTGGTCACGGTCTTTGCCGACGAGGGCGAGAAGTACCTGAGCGAGTACTTCTCGCGCGATGGCGGCGCTACAGCGGGGTGACGTACGCCGCGTCGATGCCACCGTCGACGAGGAACGTCGTCGACGTCACGAATGACGCGTCGTCACTCGCGAGGAACAGCACTGCGCTGGCGATCTCCTCGGGCTCCGCAAATCGCCCCATCGGAACGTGGACGAGTCGGCGAGCGGCACGTTCGGGGTCCTTGGCGAAGAGCTCTTGCAACAGCGGGGTGTTGACGGGGCCTGGGCAGAGAGCGTTGACGCGGATGCCCTGACGAGCGAACTGGACGCCGAGCTCACGACTCATCGCGAGCACGCCACCCTTGGACGCGGTGTACGAAACTTGCGACGTCGCCGAGCCCACCACGGCGACGAACGACGCGGTGTTGATGATCGAGCCCCCACCGCGTTCGAGCAACAAGGGGATTCCGTACTTGCAGCACAGGTACACCGACGTCAGATTCACGTCCTGGACGCGACGCCACGCGTCGAGATCCGTGGTCAGAATCGAGTCGTCGTCCGCCGGCGAGATTCCGGCGTTGTTAAAGAGCACGTCAACGCCTCCGTAGACGTCGACCACCGTGGCGTACATCGCCTGAACGCTCGCCTCGTCGGACACGTCCACGTGGACGTAGGTGCCACCGATCTCGTCGGCGAGTGCGTCACCCGCTTCGTCCGCGACGTCGGCGACCACGACGTTGGCGCCTTCGCTCGCGAAGCGCCGCGCGGTCGCTAGGCCGATACCGCTCGCCGCTCCCGTGATAATTGCGACCTTGTTGTCGAGTCGACCCATCATTCCTCCGTTGCTATGAATACGTTCTTCTCTTCACTGAACGAACGCAGGGCGTCGGGGCCCAGTTCTCGTCCGAGCCCCGACTGCTTGAAGCCGCCGAAGGGCGTGGCGTAGCGAACCGACGAGTTCGAATTGATCGAGAGCGTCCCCGTCGCCACGCCCCTCGCCGTGCGTAGAGCCCGGCCGATATCGCGACTCCAGATCGATCCCGACAGTCCATAGGGACCATCGTTGGCGATGGTGATCGCCTCGGCCTCGTCGTCGAAGCGCACGACGGAGACGACGGGACCAAAGATCTCCTCGCAGTACGAGCGTTGCGAACGGTCGCTGCCGTCGAGCACCGTTGGCGGGTACCAATACCCCGGACCCCTGGGCGCCGTGCCGTGAAACGCCACCGTGGACTCGTCCACGTAGGCGCGCACGGTTTCACGCTGGGCAGCCGTGATGAGTGGCCCCATCTCACTGGTCTCGTCACTCGGATCGAGTACTTTCACTCGTTTGACGGCTGCCTCGAAGTGCTCCATGAAGCGGTCGTAACCCGACGACTGCACCAACAGTCGTGAACGGGCGCAGCAGTCTTGGCCGGCGTTGTCGAAAACTGCGTAGGGCGCCATCGCCGCTGCCTTCTCGAGATCGGCGTCGGCGAAGACGATGTTCGCGCTCTTGCCTCCCAATTCGAGTGTCAGGCGCTTGACCTGGGCCGCGCAACCCTCCATAATCCGCCGTCCGGCAACGTTCGAACCCGTGAAGCAGATCTTGCCGACGCGAGGATTCGTCACGAAGCGCTCACCGACGGTTGAACCCTCACCCGTTATCACTTGGAACACGCCTTCGGGAATCCCCGCCTCGAGTGCCAGTTCGCCAATTCGTCGTGCGGTCAGCGGCGTTAGCGATGCGGGCTTGAGCACCACTGCATTGCCCGCGGCGAGGGCTGGCGCGACGCCCCAGCCGAGGATCGGCATGGGAAAGTTCCACGGCACGATAATGCCGACGACGCCGATCGGCTCGTAGAACGTCATGTCCACGCCGCCGGCCACCGGAATCTGGCGACCCGAGTGGCGTTCGGGCGCGCCGGCGTAATAGTGAAGGACGTCGCGAACGTTGCTCGCCTCCCACCGCGCGTTGGCGATCGTGTGGCCAGCGTTCGAAACCTCGAGCTGCGCCAGTTCCTCCACGTGCGCATCGACAACGTCAGCGAATCGTCGCAGCAGCCGCGACCGATCGACGGGGCTCACCGCTCGCCAGTTCGCCGAGGCCACCGCTGCAATGTCGATGAACCGATCGGTCTCGGCAACGTCGAACATCGCCACGTCCGTAATCGCGAGTTCCGTGGTGGGGTTGATGATGGAGATTGTTGTACTCATAGCCTCTCGAATCCTCGGTATCGCTCCCAGTCCGTGACCGCGGCATCGAACGCGGCTACCTCGACTCGCGCAGCGTGGACGTAGTGGTCGACGACGTCGTCGCCGAAGGCTTCACGGGCCACCGTCGACGCATCGAAGAGCTCGAGTGCCTGGTGCAGTGAGGTAGGCACGCGCGGCGCGTCCGACGCGTAGGCGTTGCCGTCGAACGGTGGCGCGAGGGTCAGGGACTCGTCGACGCCGCGCAGACCGGCCGCGACGAGGGCGGCAATCGCGAGGTAGGGATTCACGTCGCCGCCAGGTACGCGGCACTCGACGCGAATGGACGATCCGTGGCCGACCACCCGAAACGCGCACGTCCGATTGTCGAGCCCCCACGCCAACG
>JAKBCI010000166.1 GCA_021807965.1 Actinomycetes bacterium | reverse complement strand
GACCCCGCCGTGCCGTTCGGTGGGTACCGAATGAGCGGCTACGGCCGTGAGGGCGGCGTTCAGCACCTGGACGAGTTCCTCGAGACCAAGGCCGTCTGGATCCAGACCCATTGATCGTGGTCGACCGGAGGATTCCCTGGTACTTCTCACCCATCGTCGCCCTTCGCGGGCCTCGTTGGCGAACTGGCCGAGCTCGGAGCCGCGCATGAACGACGAGGACTCGCTGCGCGAGCTCATCGCGCGCCAGTCGTCGCGCTTGGCGCGGGCGCCCTATCTACTGCGACTTCGCACCCCCGAGGCGGTTTCCTTCGCCGATCTCGAGCAGGTCGTCGGCCGGTGGTCGTCGTTGCTGCGCGAGCGCTCACTGCGACCTGGCGACCGCGTCGGGCTCTTGATCGGCGACCCGCTGCACTTCGCCCAAACGTTCCTCGCGTTCATCGCGTGTGGACTCTGGGTTGCCCCGCTCGACCCGACCGTGAACCCGATCAACGGCGAGGTCCTCAACGCACGGCTCCGCCGACTTGGCGTGCACAACGTCTTCAGCGATGCCGACCGGCCCGCTTCGATCACGGCGAACTGGTTCGATGTTCGCACCGTCGACCTGGCAAACCTCGACGAATCCGTTCAAGCGTCGGAACGTTCCGGCGGCGTGATCCTCGCGTCGTCGGGCACGACCGGGACCCCGAAGGTGATCGCGTTGCCGACAACCCAGCTGCTTCACGCAGCCTCGCTGATCGCGGTGCACAACCGGCTGACCCCATCGGACCGAGGACTGAACCCGCTGCCCCTTTGGCACATCAACGCCGAGGTCGTTGCCATCCTGGCGTCTCTGGTGGCGGGCTCGTCAGTGGTGCTCGACGAGCGCTTCCACCGGACGGACTTCTGGACGCTCGCCGCTGAGTACGAGGTGACCTGGATCAACGCCGTGCCCGCCATCATCGCGCGACTGTCCAACGTGACTGACGCCGAGCCGATACCGGAGCGCATCCGTTTCATTCGTTCAGCGTCGGCTCCCCTGTCGCCCACCGTGCTCGAGCAGTTCCAATCGGCCGTCGGCATCCCGGTGGTCGAGTCCTACGGCATGACCGAGGCCGCGAGTCAGATCAGTGCCAACCCGCTCGAAGGTGAGCGCAAGCCCGGCTCGGCCGGCGTACCCGTAGGCGTGGAGTTGCGCATCGTACCCCTAGACCAGGACGAGGGTGAACCCTCGCCGCCATCGGCGGCCGTGGGACACGTCGAGATCCGCGGGCCGTCGGTGATCACGCACTACGAGAGTGCCGGGTACGAGGATCGCTTCAGCCTCGACGGCTGGCTGCGCACCGGGGACCTCGGGTACCTCGACGACGACGGCTATCTCTATCTCGTGGGCCGAAGTGACGACGTGATCAACCGCGGCGGCGAGAAGATCTTCCCGCGCGAACTCGAAGACGCCGTGCTCGGTGTGGTGGGCGTCCGTGGCGTCGCCGTGGTCGCGCAGCCCGATGACGTTTTCGGCCAAGTCCCGACCGCCTACGTCGAACTCGCCGAGGACTGCGACCAGCGCGCGGTGTTGGCCCAGTTGCGTCGCGTCGTCACCGAGGGGTTCCCCAAGACGCACTGGCCCGTCGCGTTCACGGTCGTCGCCCGCCTGCCCGCCCACGCCACGGGCAAGATCCAGAAGCACCGCCTCGCGAGCGAGCCAATCGACGTGATCACGACCTGGGACCTCGCGTGACCGGCCAGCCCCGGTGCCAGGTGCGCCGATGAGCGCAACCCCGGAGCCGGCCACTGCGCCGTCGGCGGGCACCCGCCGTCGTCTCGACCACATCGACGCCATGCGGCCGGTGAAACAGGCGGCCGTCATCTCCACCCACGCGCTCATCTTCTTCGCGCCGTTGGCCACCAGCACCACCGTCGTGGGGCTGATCATGCTGACCCGGTTCTCGCGCGACGCCTTCCTCTTCGTCTCGGCGTGCATGCTGACCTACAGCTATCGCAGCACGCCAACGGTCGAGATCCGGACCTACACGAAGCGGCGCTTCCTGTCAGTCGGCGTGCCGTACCTGACTTGGACGCTGCTCTACTTCGTCTACACGTCCCTCGACAGCCGGTCGGCGTTTCCGTACTACGCGGTGAACACCGCCCACCTCTTCAGCTGGAGCGCACTTCGGATCCTGATTCACCTCACGGTCACGGGGTACTACCACCTCTACTACCTGCTCGTCATCGCCGAGTTCTACGTCTTGTTCCCGCTCATGCTGCGCGTCATCCGGCGACACCCCACCTGGCACTGGCGGATTTTGGCGGGGTCACTCATCTGGCAGGTCGCCTACGGCGCGTGGGTGAGCTCGCACCGCTCCGTGCTCGACATCTCGGGTCTATTGCAGACGCGAATGATCCTCTCGTACGTCATCTACATCGTGGGC
The DNA here is from genome assembly GCA_021807965.1 of Actinomycetes bacterium. Next base: position 2,139 of record JAKBCI010000166.1, on the reverse strand, counting down.
GGCGTGATCGTGGCACTGCACCTCGACGAAGTACACCAGTGGATCGTTCGTCACGTCGCGTTGATCCTCGTTGGCACACTCGGCGCCATGGCCCTCGCCGAAGTCCTCACCTACGTCGGCGTCGCCCACGACCTCCCCACCTACCTTCGTACCGGTACCTACGTCTTCTCACCGCTGATCATCCCCTACAACGTCGGCGCGATCCTGTGCGTCTACCTGCTCGGGGTGTTCCTCACCGCTCCGGCTCGCCGGGCGAGGATCCGCGCGATGGTCCAGTCCGGCTCGGACAACTCCTACGGCGTCTATCTCTCGCAGATGGTATGGATTCCCGCCTTGGTTCGGCTCCGCGGCGCCAGTGGCGTCCACCTGCCCTGGCAGGTCGCGGCCCCGCTCGCGCTGGTCATCGTCTACAGCGTCGGCTTCGTCTTCACCGCCCTCATGGCTCGAACCTGGTTCGCCAGGGGCGTGACCGGTCGGAGCCGAGCGACCTGGGCGAGCCTACTGCCTCGCCGAACGCTCCCAACGGTCGTCGAGCACGGTGACGTCGCTGACGGACCGATGGACGTCGTCGAGCCCTAACGACGCAACGGACCGTGAATTCTTATGGATTTCTTCGTCTTTGATACGTATGTGAACCCCGTTTCGCCCTACCGTGGATGGGATTCAGAACTGGATCCGCGACGGACCCTCCTAACAGGTCGCCGTCGCGCAGTTACCGTCAAGGAGACTGGGTGCTTCGTTCCCGAGGAGTTTTTTCGCGTGGCGCATCAGTGGTGGCGGCCGCGTTGACGGTGCTCGTAGGGGCGGGACTCGCGGATGTCGGCGCCGCGGGCGCCGCAACCACTACGACCACCACGACTGGCTTCTACCTCGATTTGGGCGCCTCGGTATCGGTCGGCGTCCAACCCACCGCGCTGCACCCGACCGGCCATCGCACCCACCACGGCTTCTCCAATGATTTGATCGCCTACGAAGCCAGTCGTGGCATCTCCCTGAGTCTGACCGAGCTGGGCTGCCCCGGTGAGTCAGTCGCCACGATGGTGAACGGACAGGACGGCTGCTATCACGCCGGTGACTCCCAACTCGCTGACGCCATCACGTTTTTGAACGCCCACCACGATCAGACCGGACTCGTCACCATCGATCTTGGCTTCAATTCGGTGGTCGGGTGTCTGCGAACCCACACTGTGGACCCGGCCTGCGTTCAGCAGAGCCTCGCGACGATGGGGCCACAGCTCTCGAGCATCCTCACGGTGCTGAAGTCGGCCGCCGGGCCGAACGTGACCTTCGTGGGCATCAGCTTCGCCGATCCCTACCTCGCCCAGGCGGCCAACGGCGCCTCGGGTCGGGTCCACGCGCACGCGAGCCTCCAGGCCATCAGCCAGCTCGACCAGACCCTCGCCGCGATCTACCAGGCGCACGGCATGCCGATGGCGAACGTCGCGGGCGTCTTCCACTTGCACCAGACGACGACCAGGTCTGGGTCCCGTGTACCTGAGAACGTCGCAACAGTCTGCCAACTCACCTGGATGTGCGCTGCCGCGCCCTACGGCCCCAACATTCACCCCAACCGCGCCGGCTACGAGGCGATCGCCGACGCCATCATCGCCGTCCTCCCGCCGCCGTTCCATTAGCCACGCAGCTCAGCGGCCCGCGGCCCGCGGCCCGCGGCCCGCGGCAAGGGCGCTGGCACCACACGACGAATCCGTTCGAGCACGTCGCCCCACGCAACTGTCGTGTCACGGTACTCTGCCCTGCCCACGGCAGAAGTCGCCCGATGACACCGCAGGAATCGGCCGTCGTCGCTCCCGGGATGCACGAACCAATCGAGCGGTCCGACGCCAACCGAACGAACCAGCCGTGCAACGCGTGCCGGGGCTGGGCCGCGCATCGAGACGTTCGCTGCCGCGTCGCAGGCAAGCTCCGAGGCACCCCTCGGGGGACCAGTCGTCCCTGATCAGGTGTTCGCTCGCGTTCCGGTGCAAGGAGGGGTGCTGGTGACCACAGTCACCTGTGCCGTCGTTTGCCGTCTCTACCAGCCGCCGGGCGCGCAACCGTTTTGATCCGGGACCCAGCCACCCGTGACCCGCATGCCGATCAAGATCTGAGCGTCGCGCGGTGCCTCACCGGCCAGGGGCG
>JAKBCI010000003.1 GCA_021807965.1 Actinomycetes bacterium | reverse complement strand
CGCTAGAACGGATCGAGCGGCGGCGGGGTCGAACCCACGCACGATGGCGTCGATCGTCCGGAATAGCTCCGGCGCTGCCGGCGTGGTCCGAACGTTGGTGAGCGTGCCGATGTTCGCGCCGTTCCAGCCAAGACGCTGCACGAGTTGCGCGACGAGTGAGGTGACGGTGGTCTTGCCGTTGGTTCCCGTCACGCCGACCAACTCCACCCGTCGATCGGGATGTCCGACGATGGCCGCGCTGACGTGAGCGACCATGGCGCGCACCTGCGACGGCGGGATGACCACCACTGGCGCGCCGACGTCCATCGGCGCGCTGGCCATGACGGCCACCGCCCCGCGGGCCACTGCGTCGGCGACGTAGCGAGCGCCGTCCTCGCGCGAGCCGGGCACCGCGAGGAAGAGCACCCCCGGCCCGCACGCCCGCGAGTCGATCTCGACGCGGTTGACCTCGATGCTCGCCGTGACGATGTCTAACGGGGCGTCGTCGAACAGGTCACCGAGCTGCATCACGTCACGTCCGAAGCGATCGACGCCAGCCCTTTGAGGGGCTTGACCGTGATTCCCGACGACGGAATCGAGTAGTGGTGCAGGGCGTATGACATCACCTGCTGAAAGACCGGCGCCGCGGCAGTGCCGCCGTACACGGTCGTCAGCGGACGTTCGACCACCACGATCATCGACAGTACTGGGTGGTCGGCCGGCGCGAAGCCGACGAAGGTCGCGTCGAATTGACCCGACAGCAGCAAGTCCTTGCCGGGATAGGGAATCGTCGCGGTTCCCGTCTTGCCCGCGACCGGGTACCCGGGAATGATCGCGTTGGTCCCCGTTCCCGCGAGCACCACCTGCTCGAGCATCTTGGTGAGCGTGGACGAGACGGTGGAGGTCATCACCCGGCGCGTCGTGCTCGGTGGCGCCGCCTTCACCGCCCCGTTGGCCAAGACGTAGCCACGCACGAGTTTGGGCTCGACGAAGACACCGCCGTTCGCGATCGCGTTATAGGCATCGAGCACCTGGATCGGCGGCACGGCGTCCACCTGGCCAATGGGCATGGCGGCCATGTCGCTCGGATACCAGTTGTTGGCGTTCACCAGCAGCCCGGGCGTCTCGCCCGGGAAGTTGAGCGTGGTGAGCTGTCCGAAGCCCAGCCGCTCGACTTGACTGAGCAAGCCGGCCTCGCCGAGGCGGTCGGTGATCTTGTACGTGCCGATGTTCGATGACTGGGCGAGGATTTGGGTTGCGGTGAGGTGCTCGAGGCCGTGGGTCTCCGCATCGTGAAAGACGCGCCCGCCGACGATGATGCTGTTGGGCACGGAGAAGACCGTCGTCGGCGTGATGATGCCCGCCTGCAGGGCCGCCGAGAACGTCACCGCCTTAAAGACCGAACCCGGCTCGTAGGCGAAGCTGAACGCCAAATCGTTGATCGTCTGCTGTATGCCCGGGACTCCGACCGAGACCCCCCACGACGGCACGTGACCGAGGACCCCAGGCTTGGCGTGCACGTTCATCAGCGACGCGTTGGCCAGGATCTCACCGGTGTGGACGTCCATCACGATGGCGGTGCCGGCGACGGCATCTGTGGACGCGATCGCGTGCGCGAGCGAACGCTCGGTGACGAACTGGAGCGATGAGTCGATCGTGAGTTCGAGCCCGACGCCCGGCTTGGCCTTCTTGATGACGGTGGTGTGCGTGCTCGGCAGATTGACGCCCGAGGCCGACACGAAGGCGCGGGTAATACCAGTCTGACCCGCGAGGACCTTTTGATACTCGTACTCCAGCCCGGCCGAGCCGACCCCCGAGGCGTTCACGCCACCCAGGAGCGCGGTCGCCTCGGTACCGTTGGGGTAGGACCGCACCGAGGAGTCCTGCACGACGATGCCCGGAAAGTTCATGGAGGCGAGCTGGCGACCTGACGTCAGGCCGAGGTGGTTGTTAATCACCACGTAGCCGTGCCGCTCCGAGAGTAGACGCGTCAATTTGGCGACGGGAACATCGACCACGGGCGACATCGCCTGGGCTTCGGTGCCGGGATGCGCAATCTGGAAGTCATCGGCAATCACGAGTGACGTCGGCCTGGAGACGGCCAGAATCTGGCCGTAGCGATCGTAGATACCGGCGCGCAGCGCCGATGTGACGAGGTCCTCGCGGACCTGACCGACCGAGAGCCGCGCGTAGTGCGCGTGATCAACGATCTGGATCATGAACAGTCGCACGGCCAGCAAGGCGAAGAGCGTGGCCATCGTAAAACGGAAGAGCCGAAGCCGACGGAGCGATCGGCTCGTCCCCGCGTGCGATGGTGTCCGGTTGCGGGGTCGCCGTGGCGGCGTCGATGTCGGCGACGTCACCGACTCGTCCTTGATGTGACCGGTGCGTACCCGTTGTACTGCGGCAACGGCAGCGGCCTCTCAAGCGACGTGGCGGGGACTTGCGTCACCGACGTGGGGTCAACCAGATGCAACGCGCCCGCCCTTGACGCGATCTGACTCGGTGCGGAGGCGTTGGTCGCTGATCCGACTTGCACGGCGTAGTTCGACTGTGCCTGCAGGAGGGCACTCTGGAGTCGTTGGAGCTGCACCTGCCGGTTGGCCACCACCATGCTCCCGCTCAGCGACACCACGAGTGCGACGCCCATGACGATGACGGATCGACGGGCCGCAGAGACGTTGCGCCAGCGCGCGCGCGCGCGGCGCCGGTGCGACACCTGGGTTCGTGAGCCGGCGGTCCTGGTCGCTGGTCGGCTCGGCGAACCGAGCCGTCGTTCGACGCGTCGGGGGAAAGCTATGACGCTCATCGCGCCAACTTCCATCCGACGCGTAGTCGAGCGGATCGCGCCCGTGGATTGGACGCAATCTCGCTAGGGCTAGCCAGCACGGCACTCGCCCGAAGAATTCGCGCTTGGGGAACCGCCCCGCACACGCAGCCGAGCTCCGGCGGGCAGTGGCAGCCGCCCGTGGACAGCTCGTGCAAGAACGACTTGACCGCGCGGTCCTCGCCGGAGTGATACGAGATCACCATCAGGACGCCGGTGGGCGACAGCGCGTCGAAGGCACCTTGGAGGCCGTCGTGGAGCTGGCGTTCCTCGTCGTTGACCGCGATGCGCAACGCCTGGAACACCCTCGTTGCGACGTTTCCTCGCCGCCGAGCCGGGATCGGAACGGCGCGCTCCACCAAGCCAACCAACTCACCAGTGGTCGTCGGATGGCCCTCGAGCACGGCCAAAGCGATGGCCCGGGCGTATCGCCCCTCACCGTTGGCGCGTAACAACTGGACAAACTCGTCTTGGGAGATGCGAGCGATCAACTCCGCGGCGGTCTCGCCGCTTGAGGCGTCCATGCGCATGTCGAGCGGGGCGTCGAAGCGGAACGAGAACCCTCTTGACGGATCATCGAGTTGATGCGACGAGACGCCCAGATCCAGCAGCACACCGATGATCGACTGGTCGCCGACGAAGTCGCTGTTCGATCGGAGCACGGCCGCGATGTCGGCGAAGGACGCCGAGACGATCCGCGACCGGTCGCCGTGCGGCTCGAGGCGCGTCGCGGCGGCGGCGCGCGCCTCCGCGTCCCGGTCGATGCCAACGACCTTCACGTGCGCGACGGCATCGAGGATGGCCGCGGCGTGCCCGCCACCGCCCAAGGTGGCGTCAACGATGATTCCGGCGGGAAGGTCGCGGCACAGTTCGACGATCTCGTCGACGAGAACGGGTCGGTGGTAGTCCTCAACCATGCTCACGCTCGCGCGTTGGCACGGTTCGACTGGCGTCGGGAGCTGCAAGTCGTGTGCCGAGTACCTCGCGGTCGTCAGCGTGGCGGCGTTCGTCATTCGCCACCGTCTTTGAACATCCGTTCTGCCGGACCGACGGCCGTTGCGTAACGTTGCGGGTCCCACAGCTCCACGTGATCGAGGGCGCCAACGATCAGAACGTCGTCGCGCAGACCGCCGTAGTCGCGAATGACCGACGGGAGCGCGAATCGGCCCTGGCGATCGAATTCGACATCAGACGAGTTCGCCGCCCAGTACCGCGCCTGCTGACGATCCTGTGCCCCACCGCGTCGACTCTGTGCCAACCGCTCCTCGGTCTGGCGGGCGAACTCACCGGGTGTCCAGAGCGCGATGCAGCCCTCGGTATTGGGACTGAGATGACCGCCCCGCTCGAACTCGCTGCGGAACCGCGCGGGCAGGATGAGGCGTCCCTTGGCATCCAGCGAATGCTGGAACTGGCCAACGAACCCGATCACCTCACGCCTCCTCTAGATCACCACTTTGCCCCACTTCGCGACACAATACACCACCCAACTCCTTTTTGCACCACTTTTTGGCCGCTCCTCCCCCTTGGCGCGACTCGTGGAACATCACACCCCGGTGGCTCGCGCAGGGTCACGCGCCCCCTCGATCGTGCCTGCTTGAGCGGAAGTTGACCGGTGCACCCATGGGACTTGCGACACGAGCCGTAACGAGACGTCACGATGCGCAGCGCTTCGCCACCTCGCCCATCGCACCGCAGGTGCTGGACCGACAGTCAGTCAGACAGCAGAAGTTGGCGCGCTGTCCACGGCCCGTCAATCAACACCAAGTTGCGCACGATCGCATCGGCGTCGAGGCCGAGTGATGCCGTGGTGTGATGTCCGAGGGCCTGCTCGATGCCCGGGGGCGGGTCAGCCAAACCGGCGACGAGCGGCAGGGTTGGATGTCCGTGCAGCACCGTCGAGACGAGGGTGCCTTCGCGAACGCGCCACTGGGTGACGCCGACCACCTTTCGATCGCCCATGAAGACTTCACCCGGGCCGAGTCCAGTAAAGCACACGACGCCTAAGGCGCCATCGACCTCGAGCGGTCCGTCGTGCACGGTGAGCTCGCCGACGACCTCGCCACGAAGGGCCTCGCGCCACCGATGACCACCCTGTCGCGACGTCTCGCGCAAATCGGCGGACCAACGACGGTCGCTCGATGGGATCCACCAATCGACCCAGAGATCGCCGGGCTGAATGAGCACGATTCCACCACCACCACGGCGACGCCGTATTGTGCATGACCTTCGAAACTCGTCGGTCAAGAGGTCGACCCGCTGGCGACTGCCGAGCACGACAGTCGACTCTTCAACGTGCACGATGAATGCGGAGGGCTCAGTGACGGCCCGTAAGGCGTCGTAGTCGTACAGTTCCTCAATGTCCTCGTCCGACGCCGTCACGACGCACGGGGCAGATAGGGCTCCCACAGCGGATGTGAGTCGGGCAGGTAGCGCCATCGCCACCAGAGGCCATCGGGAACCCGCGGCTCAATCTGCAACCGCCATCCGAGCTCTTCGAGCAGTCGATCACCCTTTTGCATGTTGTGTCGACGGCAGGCAGCGACGACGTTCGTCCACGAGTGCTCGCCACCGCGACTGCGTGGCACGATGTGGTCGATCGTGTCGGCGTGCTCGAGGCAGTATGCGCACCGATACCCGTCGCGAAGCAGCAGGGCTCGGCGAGTGAGCGGTGGTGTGCGCACCTTCGCCGGTAGCTTCACCATCTCACTGAGTCGCACGATCGCCGGAATCGGGACCGCGATCGACGCCGACCGGAAGACGATCGGGTCTTCGTCAGTGGCGATTGGCTCGGCGCGACCACCCAAGACCAGGACGACGGCTCGGCGCTCGCTGACCAACTGGAGAGGCTCAAAGGTGGCGTTGAGCAACAAGACGCGGCCCACCGGCCCAACCTACCCTCTGCTCCGCTGATGATGCGACCATCTCGCCGCCTCAACCACCTCGCGGGGATCGAGGCGCGCCGTCGGCGAGCCATCAAAGGTGCTCAGGCGGAATCGCCAATACGCATCGTCGGGAACTGGCAGGTACGGCGCCCGCCGCCACCACCGGTTTCGCCGCATCGCCCACGCGCCAGCGATCACCAGGGGTAGGTCTCGGGGGTGCGTCGCCAAGTATCGACCGAACTTCGGCGGCCACCACGAGCTCATGACGCGACCCCGAGCCAGGCGACGTACGCCGCGCCGAGGAGTGGACCATCGGCGTCCGGTCCGGATGGTTCCATGTGCAGGTCCGTCGTGTAGGGCATGGCCGATACGTGGGTCGCCGCGGCATTGGCACTGGCGAAGAACTTGTCGGCGTAGCCGAGGGCGAACGAACCCGCACAGCCCGCGCCATCGGCCGCGACGTCCTTGCCCGTTGGCAGCGTGCGAAGCATCGACACGGGTCCAGCGGCAATGTCACCGTCGTGCGCGAGCACCAGCCGACGACGTTCGTGCAGGGTCCCGTCAGCAGCGGCCAGCGCCACATCAGTCTTGGTCGCGCCAACGTTGACGGCCAGCTCCGGGGCGCGACACCGGTCCCCCGAGGGGATCACTGGTCTTTATTACGTTGGCGCGACAACCAGTCGCGAAGCGACCGGGCCCGTGGGCTCTCGGTCGTGTGCGTCTCATCACCACGAATGTGACGCGTGAGATCCTGCCAGGACGCGCGGCCGAGCAGCCGAGCGTTGCGCTCAATGACGATGGCCGAGATGAACATCAGGAGCACACCGCCGAGTCCGATGACGATGGATCGCGAGAAGAACAGGACCAAGATGGCTAAACCAACGACGAAGCCGGCGGCGCCCCAGCGAACGCGACGGCCACCGTGCGAATAGACGTTGGTTTCGCGCACTGACTTTGCGAATCGGGGATCTTGCTTGGAAAGCGACTCTTCAAGCTCGGCCAAAATCCGCTGTTCGTGCTCTGACAGTGGCATCGCTTCCCCTTTCCGTCTCGGAATTATCGTACCGTCTTGTTGTCAAAGAACGCACGTCAAGTTCTCACCCGTGGCGACGACAGGAAGGTTTATGACTCAACTACACGTCGCCGTGGTTTGCACGGGAAATATCTGTCGCTCGCCAATGGGCGAGGTTGCACTGAACCACCTGCTCGCAGCGACCCCGACGCTCGGACCGCTGGTCGCGGTGAGTAGCGCGGGCACCGCCCGGTGGCACGTCGGGTCACCCATGGATTCGAGGGCGCGACGCGCGCTCGATCGGGCCGGATTCCCTGAACCGGGCTCGCGAGCGACCTACGCCGATACGGCGTACCTCGATCGACAGGACCTCGTCTTGGTGATGACTCGCGAGCACCGCGTTGACGTCCTCGATCGCCTGACCAACCCGAACACCGAGGTCGTAATGGTTCGCAACCTCCTTCGCCCGGGACTCGACCTCGACGTATCCGACCCCTACTACGGCACGGATGACGACTTCGACGCGTGCCTTTCGCTTCTGACTCAAGCCGGCCAACGACTCATCGACGGCTGGCACGTAAAGTTGGGCCACCCGTGAGCAGGGAATCGGAACCGCAGTGACCGAGCCGGGTGGAACGCTACGACTGCTCGACCGAGACGCTGCGCCAGCCTTCACCATGGTCGGCGATGAACCCGATCGGTTACGAGCGCATCGTCAACCTCGGCTGGCGGAGTCGCGTTGCGAAAGACGTCGGGCTCACCTCGCCCCACGACGTTGCGGCCTCGATTCTGATGGCGGTGCTCTTCTTTGGCGTTGGGCTCGAACTGGCCCGCGAGCGGCGCCGGGGAGCCCTGGCGCACTGGCGCCACGCGGCAGCACTGGTCCTCGCCGCCGTCGGCGCGATGACCGCGACTGCGGCGCCGGCGATCGTTGTGGGCTCGGCGCCTCGACCATCGCCGCAATCATCGGCGCAATCGGGCCACGCCGCCTCGCCAACTCGCGGTACGGTCGTGCCGGCGGAGGGGATGCGTGAAGACACGACTGACAGAACTGCTAGCGATCGACGTTCCGGTCATGCTCGCCGGCATGGGTGGTGTCTCCTATAGCGCACTGGTCAGCGCCGTCTCGCGCGCTGGCGGTTTCGGGTGCCTCGGCGCATCGACGATGACCAGCGACGAGCTGGTCGCCCAAATCGCCGAGGTTCGCGCGGCGACCGACCGCCCGTTTGGCGTTGACTTGCTCACCGCGTTCCCCGAGTCGCTCGAGCGAAACGTCGAGCTCTTGATCGAAGGTGGCGCGACGGTCTTCGTCGCAGGTCTGGGCGTGCCACGCCCCGTCATTGACACGTGCCATCGACAAGGCGTGCTCGTGATGTCGCTGTGTGGCAAAGTGGAACACGCCCGTCGCGCGCTCGACAGCGGCTGTGACGCCGTTATCGCCCAGGGTACCGAGGCTGGTGGCCACACCGGCTCAGTGGCCACCATGCCACTCGTCCCCCTCGTGGTCGACGCGGTGGGCGATTCGATTCCCGTGGTCGCCGCCGGCGGGATCTTCGACGGCCGAGGACTCGCGGCGGCGCTCGCCCTGGGCGCCGACGGCGTGTGGATTGGCACCCGATTCATTGCCACGCCCGAGGCGCGCGCGGTACGCGGATTCAAAGAGCACATCGTTGGCGGCGCCGAGGACGCCACGACCATCTCGCGGGCCTACACCGGCAAGACAATGCGCGTGCTGCGCAACGAACGAACTGATCGCTACGAGGCCGACCCGGCCCTGTTACGACCATTCCCCGACCAATTGCTCGTATCACTCTCGGATGGCTCGTTTCACCTCGGCGGTGACGATGCCACACCAGGCGTCGATGAACGGATTGAGGCCTACCCCGCCGGCCAGTCGGTTGGCGGCATCACCGAGCTCGTGGGAGCGGGCGAGCTCGTCGCGCGAATCAACGCCCAGGCCGAGTCGATCCTGCGGGGTCTCGCCCGTTAGCGACCGAGAAGCCCAATCGGACAACTCACGCCCGTGCCACCGATGCCGCAGTACCCATCGGGATTGGCCTGCAGGTACTGCTGGTGGTACTCCTCAGCCAGGTAGAACGGACCGGCCGGTTCGATCTCGGTGGTAATCGGACCGAAGCCCGCCGCGAGCAACTGACCCTGGTAGCGAGCCGCAACGTCGACGGCGATGCGAGACTGCTCCTTCGACGTCGTGAACACCGCACTGCGGTACTGGGTACCGACGTCATTGCCCTGCCGGTGTCCCTGGGTCGGATCGTGCCCTTCGAAGAAGGCCGCCAAGATCGACGAATACGAGAGCACCGACGGATCAAAGACCACCCGAACGGTCTCCGCGTGTCCGGTCAGACCGGTGCAGACCTCACGGTAGGTCGGGTTCGGCGTGAAGCCGCCCTGGTAGCCGACCGACGTTGAGACGACACCCGCCAGGCGATAGAACAATCGCTCGGCTCCCCAGAAGCAGCCCATCGCGAGGTAGGCGACTTCGTGGGCTGGATCCACCGGCGCGTCGAGGTCGGTCCCGAGGACAAGGTGGGGTCGATCGACCACGATTGGCTCGGAGCGACCCGCCAGGGCCTCGGTGGCGGACACCATTGTTTGAGACGAGTGCATAGGGGCAGATTACGGGACTCAGCTCGATTCGCGTCCGGTCTAATCTCGGTCGATGGACCGCGATCGATTCGAGGACATCCTGTCGGCCCTTCGCGCCGACGGCAAACGGGTGACCGTCGCCAAACGAGCCGTCGCCCGCGTTCTCGTCGAGCAGTCCGATCACCTGAGCGCCGAAGAAGTCACCAAAGCGGCGCAGCGCTACGCGGCGGACCTCAGCCCTTCGACCGTGTACCGCATCCTCGAAGAGATGGAGCGACTCGACCTCGTCGTGCACGCCCACGTCGGACACGCAGCGACGGTATACCACCTGGCCGGGGCGGTCCACGGCCACCTGGTGTGCACCAATTGCGGCGTCACCATCGAGATTCCGTCGCGACACTTCGACGCTCTGAGTGCCGACCTGCTCAAGTCCTACGACTTCAGACTCGACCGACACCACGTGGCCATCGCCGGACTCTGCGCCCGTTGCCGGGAATCCTGAGCACCCGTCGAACCCCGGTTCGATAATCGCCTCGGGTCACTAGATTCGAGCGCAACGTGATAATTGTCGACCACCTGACCAAGCGCTACGGCGACACCCTCGCCGTGAACGACCTCAGTTTCGAGGTTCGCCCTGGGGTAGTGACGGGCTTTCTCGGACCCAATGGATCGGGTAAGTCCACCACCATGCGAGTCATCATGGGCCTGGACGCCCCCAGCTCGGGCCACGTGACGATCAACGCCCAGCGGTACCAGGAGCTGAAGGCGCCCTTGCGCGAAGTGGGCGCGCTCCTCGACGCCAAGGCCGTGCACCCCGGACGAACGGCCCGCAACCACCTCCTCGCCCTGGCGGTATCCAACCGGATTCCCACCAGTCGAGTCGACGAAGTCCTCGAGTTCACCGGCATCGCCTCGGTTGCCGACAAGAAGGTCGGGGGTTATTCGTTGGGGATGTCCCAGCGGCTCGGCATCGCCGGTGCCCTGCTCGGCGATCCGCCGGTCCTGCTGTTCGACGAACCGGTCAACGGCCTGGACCCCGAGGGAATCCGGTGGATTCGCACGTTCTTTCGAAGCCTCGCGGTCGAGGGGCGCACCGTGTTCGTGAGCTCGCACTTGATGAGCGAGATGGCCCAGAGCGCCGATGAGATCGTCGTGATCGGCCGGGGTCGGCTGATCACCCAAGGCACCGTCGACGAGCTCACCGCGTCAGACGCCGGTTCGGTCCTCGTGCGCTCAGCGGACAACGCAGCCCTGCGCAGTGTCCTCGAGGCAGCGGGCAACACCGTGGACACCGCCAACGACGGGACGATGACGGTGCGCGGCGCGAGCGCCGAGGCGATCGGCCAGGCGGCCCTCGCCGCTGGTGTCGCGCTCACGGAACTCACGCCGCAGCGCGCGTCGCTCGAAGAGGTGTTCATGGACCTCACGGCCGACGACGTCGAGTACGTCAGCTCGCTGGATGCGACCAACCATGGATAGCGTCACCGTCGCGTCGGTCACGCACGCCGAGTGGATCAAGTTCCGCACGGTTCGCTCCACCATCGTCGGCTACGTCGTGACCGTCGTGCTGACCCTCGGCCTCGGCGCGCTCATCACATCGGCCATTCGCGGTCATTGGCAGACGATGGAACCCTTGCGCAAGCTGACCTTCGACCCCGTGTCGACGAGCCTCGGCGGGACCCTCTTCGCCCAGTTCGCCGTAGGCGTCATCGGCATCATGTTCATCACCAGCGAGTACTCCTCTGGGTCGATCCGCACGACATTGGCCGCGACCCCGCGGCGCGTCCAAGTCGTGGTCGCCAAGCTGATCGTGCTCGTGAGCGTTACCGCGGTGGTGGCCGAGGTCGTCGTCTTCGCGGCGTTCCTCATGGGCCAGCGCATCTACGAGGGCGTGGTTCCCACGGCGTCGCTGGCCTCGGGCGCAGTGTTGCGCTCAGTCATCCTCGGCGGCGTCTACCTCACGCTGCTCGCCACCCTCGGCTTCGGACTCGGCCTCCTGTTACGCCAGCAGTCGGCCGCCATCAGCGTCTTCACGTCGCTGCTGCTCATAGTGCCGATCATCGTCTTCGTCCTGCCTCAAAGCTGGCAGACGTCGGTCACCCGCTACGAACCGTCATCGCTCGGGCACGCGATGATGTCGGTCACGCCCTCGCTCGACATGTTCGGGGCGTGGACCGCGACCCTCGTTCTAGCGAGTTATGTCGTGTGCGTCGTCGTCCTCAGCACCGTGACGCTCGTGCGCCGCGACGCCTGAGCGCCGCGCGAAGCCCGACTATAGGGTGGGCGCCATGGAACTCCTCGACGCGATGCGAACGACCGGAGCGGTTCGCGCGTTCACCGACGAGTCGGTTTCGGAGGCCACGATCAGCGCGATCCTCGACGCCGCCCGATTCGCACCGTCGGGTGGCAATCGCCAGTCCTGGCACGTCATCGTGATCCGCGACCCGTCGATCCGGCGCACGATTCGCGACATCTACCTCGACGCGTGGCACGTCTACGTCGCGCACGTCCTCGCGGGCGTCGTACCCTTCTCGCCCGTGGCCACTCCGGCGGACCGGGCGGCGGCCCTGAGCCGGTACGACGACGCCGTGCGCGCTTCGCGGCCCGACGGGTTCCCCGAAACTCTGGACGCCGTTCCGGTGATGCTCGTCGTCTGCGCCGACCTCTCATTGCTCGCCGCCACGGATCGCGACCTCGAGCGCTACCAGTTCATCGGCGGCGCGTCGGTCTACCCGTTCGTCTGGAACATCCTGCTCGCCGCGCGCGAATTCGACCTCGGCGGCGTCATGACCACCGTCGCCACCCGCAACGAGCCGGCACTGCTCAGTGCGTTGCGGATCCCCGACACCCACGCGGTGGCCGCAGTCGTCGCGCTCGGCTACCCCCGACAGCGCCTGACCAAGCTGACGCGCCAGCCCGTCGCGGCCTTTACCACGGTGGACGCCTTTGACGGCCCGGCGCTATCCGAGGTCGCCGAGTAGTTCGGCCGTGTCCTCGCCCAGTCGGCGCGGACCCCGTCGCACGGGCGGTCGCGCGCCGTCGACCAGCAGCGGCGAACGCATGACCCTCGTCGGCCCCGCCGGCGTGTCCATCATCCCCACGAAGTCGCCGTCGGCGATCTGGGGCTGCGCGAATGCGCCCGCGACGTCAAAGATCGGCCCGTGCGGCACCCCGGACGACGCGAGTCGCCCGAGCCAGTAGTCGGTCGGCTCAGAGGAAAAGATCTCGTCGAGCGCCGCGCGGAGTGCCCCGAGATTGGCCACGCGCGCGGCGTTCGTCGACCACTCCGTGTGTGCACGAAGCCCGTCGTCGTCGAGCATCGCGACGAGGCGCTCGTACTGACCATCGGTGCCCACCGCGAGCAGGACGTAGCCATCGGCCGTCTTCACCGGCCCGTAGGGTGCGATGCTCGGATGATCGTTGCCCAGTCGCTTCGGGTTGACCCCGGTGGACAGGTAGCCCTGCGCCTGGTTGATCAACGCCGACATCGTCGACTCGAGCAGCGGCGCCTCGAAGCGTCGTGCGCCGCGCCCGACGGCGCGGGCGTAGAGGCCAGTGAGGAGACCGATCGTCGCGTAGAGGCCGGTGACCACGTCGGCGAGCGGTGAGCCCACCTTGGTGGGATCGCCGTCGCTGCGACCCGTCACGCCCATCAGGCCCGATCGCGCCTGAGCCAACAGGTCGAAGGATGGCTGCGCGGCCACCGGTCCGCCCGATGTGGCGGGCGTCACGCTCACCCAGACGCAGTCCGGGTTCGCCGCCTTGAGACGGGCGATGTCCAGCGCCGCGAGCTGATTGGGCAGGTAGTTCTCGACGACCGCGTCGGCCTGACGGACCAAGTCGATGATGGCGGCAGCGTGCAGCGGATTGCGCAAGTCCGCTACCACGTTTCGGCGGTGGCGGTTGACGGCGAGGTAGTAGGTCGCATCGTCGCCGAGCCGGGGCGGGGCCAATGCGCGAACCGGGTCGCCGTCGGGTCCTTCGACCTTGACGACGTCGGCGCCGAGATCGCCCGCGATCATCGCACAGAGCGGTCCCGCGAGCACCCGCGAGAAGTCCAGCACCCGCAAGCCCTCCAGGGGTAGTCCCGTCCCGACGTTTGACTCGTGAATCTCCCAGCGCACTACAGCACTTTAGACAAGAAGCTCTTCAGGCGATCTGACGACGGTGCCGTCAAGACCTTGCGTGGGTCACCCGACTCCTCGATACTCCCCCTATCGAGGAAGTACACGGTGTCGGCCACCTCGCGCGCGAAGCCCATCTCGTGCGTGACGACGATCATGGTCATTCCGCTTCGCGCGAGGTCCTTCATGACGTCGAGCACCTCGCCCACGAGTTCGGGGTCGAGCGCCGAGGTCGGCTCGTCAAAGAGCATCAGTTTGGGTTCCATGGCGAGCGCCCTTGCGATGGCGACGCGTTGCTGCTGGCCGCCCGAGAGCTGGCTCGGGTAGTTCTTCTCCTTGGCGTCGAGCCCCACTCGGGCGAGCAGTTCGCGCGCGCGCGTGGCCGCTTTGTCTGGCGCGACGTTCTTGACCTTCACCTGGCCAATCGTCACATTGTCGAGCACCGTGAGGTGCTGGAAGAGGTTGAAGCGTTGAAAGACCATCCCGATGCGGGATCGCTCGACACAGATCTGTTTGTCGCTGCGCTCGTAGAGCTTGCCGTCGCGAGCCTCGTAGCCCACGAGCTGGCCGTCGACGAGCAGCTCACCGGCGTCGTGCTTCTCGAGGTGGTTGATGCAGCGCAGCAGGGTGCTCTTGCCGGACCCCGACGGCCCGATGAGACACGTGACTTCGCCGCGGTTCACGACCAAATCCACACCCTTTAAGACCTCGACGCCGGCGTAGTGCTTGCACACCGCGCGAGCCTCGACCATGGGGACGGCGCTCACGGCGCTCTCGGCGCTCACGCCGCCACCTCACGGGTCATCGCGGGTCGGGGCGTGCGGAACTTCGCCATGATTCCCTTCGCGTCCTCCCGGAGGCGGGCGATGGGGGTCGGTGGTGGCGTTCGTTGCGCCCCGCGTGCGAAGTGCCGCTCGAGGTAGAACTGGCCGATCGACAGAACGGTCGTGATGATGAGGTACCAAATGCTCGCGGTGATCAGCAGCGGCATGACCTCGTAGTTCGCGGCGTAGATGTTCTGGGCGGCGCCGAGCACTTCCACCACCGAGATCGCGCTGGCGAGCGAGGTGGTCTTCAGCATCGAGATGACCTCGTTGCCCGTTGGCGGAATGATGACGCGCATGGCCTGGGGCAGCACCACGAGGCGCAGGCTCTGGCCCCGGGTCATGCCGAGCGAGCTCGCCGCCTCGATCTGACCCTCGTCGACCGCGATGAGGCCCGAGCGCGCGATCTCGGACATGTAGGCACCCTCGTTCAGGCCCAGTCCGATCAGGGCCGCCCGGAACGGCGTGAAGAGGGCCACGGCGTTGATGTGCAGGAAGGTCACGTGGAGGAACGGCACGCCGATGGACAGCGTCTGGTAGATGGCCGAGATGTTGAACCAGAACAGCAGCTGCACGTACACCGGGGTGCCCCGGAAGAACCACGTGTAGCTCCAGGCGGTGGACGAGAGCAGCCGGTTCGGCGACAGCCGCATGATGGCGATCGAGATGCCGAGCACGATGCCAATCACCATTGCGAGGATCGTCAATTCGATCGTCAGGACCAGCCCGTGGAGGATCTCTGAGGACGTGAAGTAGTGGAACACGATGTTCCAACTGAATCGCCAGTTGACAACCGGGTGACACGACCGAACACCGTTGACGGTGTGACACGACGTCTGTCCCGTTCCCACTTTCGAGAACAAGGTGTGCACCAGCATTGCCACGATGACAGCCATCACCGCTCCGGCAATCCACCGTCCGGTATGCCGGACGGGCACGACCTTCACCGCTCCTCCCCCACCTGAAGTCATGGTCACGTTTCTAACACAATCGCCGAGGGACCAGATCTGTCCACTCGGACCAAAAATGTTGCGGCGAACTTGCCGAGTCGACAACTGCGGACCTCGTCCAGGCGCCGACAACCACGTGGGCGCCAGCAGCGTCGATGGGCGTCTCAAGAGCAGGACGAGCGCATCGCAGAGCGCGACCGGCGACGGTGACGGCCCTCTTGGACCGGTCCGAACAGCATGGTGGTAGGCCGCCGTCGACCAGTGCGCGCAGGACTCGCGAACCTACCCAATCGTCACCGCAGGGCGTGCGGTCAAGGTCACCGCACGACTGACGACGCGAAGCGGCGGCCCCCACCGGGAGCCGCCGCTTCGATAAATCATCAACGGGTCAGGGTCGCAACTCGCTGCGGCTAGGTCGCCGCCGCGCGCTGCACTTCCCGACGCGTGCGCGTGCGCTTACGACGTCGCTCCGTTGAGCTGGATGCGACCGACGGGCAGCGCCCCGGCCTGGACACCGAAACTGGTCAGGATCGCGTGGTACGTGCCGTTGGCGATCAGGACCTTCAGCGCGGCCTGGATGGCCAGGGCGAGCTGGTGTCCGGCAGCGGTCTTGGGCGTCGCGATGCCATACGGCGCAACGTTGACCGCCTTGCCGACGAGCTTGAAGGCACCCTTCGACGTCGCCACGATGTAGCCGGCGATCTGGCTGTCGGCGAAGCCGAACTGGGCGTGTCCCGACGAGACTGCGACGTTCGCCTCGGTCTGGGTTGAGAAGGTCAGGACGCTCAGCTTCTTGGTCGCCGGGCAGCTCTTGGCCGTGGTCTGGGCGTCGGTCTGCTCAACCGTGCCGGTCTCGACCGCGACGCTGTGACCGCAGAAGCTCTTCAATCCAGCGAAGCCCAGCGTTGACGAGGACTTCGCGTAGACGCCCTCGCCGGCTTGGAAGTAGTCGACGAAGTTCACCTGGGCCTCGCGGGCCTTGGTGTCAGTGAACGACGAGTTGCCAATGACGTAGTGGCCCGACTTGATGCCGGCGATGATGTTGTCGAAGGTCACGTTGTTCTCGTTCACCTTCAAGCCGAGCGTGGTCGCAATCGCGTTGATCAGCTGCACGTCGAAGCCAACCATCTTGGTGCCGCTCATGTACTCGTCGGGTGCGTAGGTGGCGTCGGTGGCGACCTGCAACACCTTGCCCTTGTACGCCGCGGGTACCAGTTTGGCGGCTGCGGCGTTGTAGTGGCCGGTCGGGGCCGCTCCCGCGACTGCGCTGGAGGCCAAGACGAGCGTCGTGACGCCCACCGTGGCCAGTGCTTGACGCACGCGTGAAATCCGCTGCATGAAATCTCCCTCACTGTGTTACGTCGTTGTGACGCAACCGTTATTGATATCAGATTGGCCCGGCCGACGGGGGGTCGGGCGCCAGCCCGACTCCGGGGTCGGGCTCGGTCAGTTCGCCGTCGGCGGCGGGACCGCGGCCTGACACCGAACGAAGTGTCAACACTCCTGGTCGCGCTGGTTGTCCACCTGATCAGACCATCACGGAGTGGCCAGCGGCCATCGACCCAAGCGTTCGCGTCCGAGAACCATGTCCGTCAGATCCCGATCCAAGTGTTCTTGGCGCCAGACCAGTTGCTCCTGGGCGGCGGCCAGTACTCGCGCGGTGTCTCGACACGGCGTGCGCCACGTCGGATCGGCGAGGAGGTCGAAACAGCGATAGCTGCCATCGCCAAATTGCACGTAGGCCGCGTCGTCGCTCACCGAAACCGCCAGGTTTCGTCGTGAGAGCGACCGGTTGCGGGGCCACTGGTCCTGGGTCTCACCAATGAACAGGTAGCGATAGTCCCACTCGTAGTGCGCGGCGCTGCGCCACGGTACGTCGAGTCCGTCGAGCAGTGGCACGAGTGATCGGCCATCGCATCGGGCGGGCGTCTCGACGCCGAGCGTGTCGGCCAGCGTGGGCAGAATGTCGACGTTCTCCGTGAAGCGGTCGACGGTGAATCCCGGGGCGCGGCGCCGCGGATCGCGCCACAGTCCGATCACGTGATAGCTCTGCGGGAAGAAGCCCAACTTCTGGATGAGTCCGTGGTCGCCGAGTTGGTCCCCGTGGTCCGAGGTCACGATCACGACAGTGTCGGACCACTCGCCCCGATCCTCGATCGCACGCAGGACTCGACCGAGCTGCGCGTCGACCTCGCTGATCATGCCGTAGTACTGGGCTCGCAGGTGGCGCATCGCACCTTCCGTGGTCGGTGCCGCGCTCTCCTCGATGGACAGGGCCGCCTCGTGGAGTGGGTGACGGTCAACGTCAGCGGGTGCGATCGGGAGCTCGACGTCGTCGGGGTCGTACATCGAGGCGTAGCGCCCCGCGGCCGCGTAGGGGGGATGGGGTCGTAGGTAGCTGAGGTGCGCGAACCACCCCGAGTCTTGATGGCCGAGCCACTGGAGAAAGCGCGTCGTGAGAAAGCCGCTCAGGGAGTCGTCTTCGTGGCGGTCGGGCTCGCCGCGCAGGGCGGGCGCCCATCCACTGGGGACGTCGTAGCCCTTGGCCCGCAGGTACTGGATCCACCCGGCCTGACTCTCGGGCAGGTACAGACCAACCGAGAGCCCGGGCAGCACACCGTCGTAGTCATCGAGTCGCGGATCGTCCGAGCCCTCAGCTGCTCGGGGATCGAGGCCCTGGTCGGTGTAGCCGAAGAGCGTGGGGTCGTAGCCCGCCTGGCGCGCCACGCTGGCGACGCTGGCGGCGTGCGCGCCCAAGGGCGTGCCGTTGGCCACCACGCGGTTGTTCATCTGGTACGTGCCGGTGTAGAGTGCCGCCCGTCCGGGCGCGCACGGGGCGGCCTGGGAGTAGTGGCGACTGAAGCGAACGCCCTCGCGGGCTATGCGGTCGAGCGTCGGCGTCTGGACGAGGGGGTGGCCGGCCACACCAAGGGTGTCGCCTCGGAACTGATCAAGCGTGACGAAGAGGACGTTCACGAACGCTCGACGAGCCGGTGCATATGTTCCGCCAGGTCGTCGACGATGGCCAGCGCCTCGGGGAAGGTCCCGCCGAGACGGATGAACCCGTGGATCATCCCCTTTGCTTCGAGGAGTTCGACGGGCACGCCGTAGTGCTCGAGCAGACCCGCGTACGCCACGGCCTCGTCGCGTAACGGGTCGCACGACGCCACCACGACGATCGCGGGTGGCGAGTCCGCGAGATCGGTGCCAAGCAGGGGCGAGACGCGCGGGTCGGTGTGGTCCGCGCCAGCGAGGTACTGGCCGTAGTCGTAGCGCAGGTGGTCGAGCTCCAGCCAAAAGCCGGTGCCGTAGTCGTGCGCCGAGTCCGTGAGCATCTCGGGTCCGAGCGTCGGGTAGAGCAGTACCTGGGCACCGACGCCCAGGCCCTCGTGCCGCGTGAGCGTCGCGGCCACCGTGGCCAGGGTCGCCCCTGCGGAATCACCCATGACGAACAACGTCGCTCCCGGATCGCCGAACTCGGCGCGATGCCCAGCCACGTAGCGCAGCGCCTCCACGACGTCGTCCAGACCGGCCGGGAACGGGTGCTCGGGCGCGAGTCGATAGTCGATCGCGAGGAAGCGCATGCCGGTGTCGACCGCGAGACGCCGACAGACGCCATCGTGGGTCTCGAGGTCGCCGACCACGAAGGAACCACCGTGGAAGTAGAGCACGAAGCCTCGTGATTCGTCCGCGGTGGGAACGTAGAGCCGGCCCGCGACCGTCCGACCAGGCAGGTCGAGGGCGCACTCGCGGACCTCGGCGAGCGCGACGGGTTCTGGCCAGAGCGCGGTCGCCCCTTCGCGGTACGCGGCCCGCCGTCGCTGTATGTCGACCGTCGAGGGGTGCGGCGCCGGATTCGCGCGTATGTCGTCCACGTACTGCTGCAGTGCCGGGTCAATCATGGAGCCTCCTCGCGTGCAGCCTAGGCAACACCCAGGTGACGTTGGCGCAGAATTCCCATGGCCTTCGCCGACTCGATCAGCGAATCACGGGCCCGCGGATTCGCCGCGCACGCGATGATGGCCGAAGCCTGGTCGCACTGGCTCTGACCGAAGATCGAGGCGATGCCCTGCTCGGTGATGATGGCGCTGTGCTGGAAGGAGCACACCGGACTGGTCAGCAGTGGCACGATCGTCGACTGGTCCGACTTCTCGTGCCAGGATCGCAACGCCAAGACCGCCTGTCCGCCGCGGGAATGCAAAGCGCCGCTCACGAAGTCAGGCTGACCGCCAAAACCCGAGTAGACCGCACCGCGCACGTAGCTGGCGTTGGCCTGGGCGAAGAGATCGACCTCGAGCGCGGTGTTTATCGACAGCATGCCGGCCTGCTCGGCGATGCGCGCCGGATTGTTCGCGACCTCGGTCCGTCGCATAACCACCCGGGGATTGCGATGGACCCACCGGTAGAGGTCGGGCGTGCCATACAAGAAGGTGGTGGTGATGACGCGATCGGGATCGATACTGCCCGACCGGTCCAAGCCCATCACGCCATCGCTGATCATCTCGGACCAGACGCCAAGGTGCCGGCGACCGTGCATAAACGTCAGCGCCGCATCGGGCAACAGGCCAATACCCATCTGCAGCGTCGTGCCGTCGCTCGCGAGGGACGCGATGTGCTCGCCGATGGCCGCCGCCGCTTCGTCGACGACCCGGGCCGATGGCGACGGAAGTGCCTCGTCGACCTCCAGGGCCAGGTCGACCAGCTCGAGGTCGATCTCGCCATCACCCATGGTGTAGGGCATCTGCGCGTTTACCTGGGCGATCACCAGCCCACCCCGCCGTTTTACCTCGTGAATCGCCGCGGGCAGAATGTTCACTTCGATGCCGAGCGAGATCCGGCCCCGATGGGGCGCGGAGGATTGCACGAGCACCACGTCGGGGGGGCGCGACGTCGCGAAGAGCCTCGGCACGAGCGATAGGCGCATGGGCAGGAATTCGACGTCCTCGGACCCTCGGGCGCCCTCGCCGACGAATGGCGACTCCGTAATCAATCCCTCACGGTGTGGCCAGCCACGCTGTGGGTTGAGCACGAAGGCCCGGTAACGCTCCAGCGCCCGATCGACGATCCCGAGCAACGTCCAGGGTGTCGCGAAGTTTCCCGAAACCACGACGCGCGGTTCGACGATCCCGAGGGACGCGACTCGGCGTTCAATCTCTTCTGCGCCAACGATTTGCATGCCGCTCCTTGGTCAACCCAAGTGTGGCAGGTCACGTCGAGACCTGTTCATCGATTTGCGCGATACCCGAAATCGACTCTCGTCGCCACCACGGGGCCGAGGGGGTCATCGTTTCCCCGTGCGCCACCGGCATCGTGACCGAAATCCTGTCTGGAGCGGACGACCGGGCTCGAACCGGCGACCTCGACCTTGGCAAGGTCGCGCTCTACCAACTGAGCTACGTCCGCGTCAGCAACCAGTGTAGCCGACGAGCGACAGCGTGCCAACGCGCTGCTGAGCTACAAGTTACCGACCCGAGCTGCCAAAGCCGCCGGCGCCGCGCGCGGAATCCGGCAGCTGGTCCACGACCCGCAGGTTGACCGCGGGCACAGCCGTGATCAGAAGCTGGGCGACTCGGTCCCCGACGTGAACGACGTACTCGCGTCCAGGGTCGTGATTGACCAGCGCCACTCGGATCTCACCGCGATAGCCCGAGTCGATCAGTCCCGGCGCGTTCGCGCACGTCACGCCGTGATTGATGGCCAGTCCGCTCCGAGGCAAGACCAAACCGGCGAAGCCCTCGGGAATCGCTATCGCCAGGCCCGTGCCAATCAGAGCCCGTCCTCCGCTGGGGGCGAGCCGGTACTCCTCCACCGCCACCAGGTCGAAGCCGGCGTCGCCCTCGTTGGCTCGCCGCGGCGCCACGGCGTCGTCGCGCAGCGTGGTGAAGGCAACGTCCATCCGTCCGAGACTATCGCCGGCTCGCGTCGCACTCGGTAGTGTCGTGGAATGCTCGCCTGGATGGACCTAGAGATGACCGGACTCGAGCCGGATCGCCACGTGATCGTTGAGATCGCCACGATCATCACTGACGACCACCTCACGATCATCGCCGAAGGTCCCGACCTCGTTCTCGGCGCCACCGAGGAGCAGTTGAGCCAGATGGGTGACTTCGTCACCCAGATGCACACCAAGTCCGGACTCCTGCCTGCGATTCGGGCTTCGACGATCACCATGGCCGACGCCGAACAGGCGACCCTCGACTTTCTGCGCGAGCACATCAGCGAACCGGCCTCGGTACCGCTGTGCGGCAACTCCATCGGCACCGATCGGCGCTTCCTCCAGCACTACATGCCGGAGCTTGAGGCGTTCTTCCACTACCGCAACGTTGACGTGTCCACGCTCAAGGAACTCGCCCGACGATGGCACCCCGACGTGCTCGCGACCATGCCCGAGAAGGAGACCACCCATCGGGCCCTGGACGACATTCGCGAGTCGATCGCCGAACTCGCCCATTACCGGGACCAGTTGTTCAATCGGCCAGTGCCCGACTCGTCGCGCCACGATGGGTGACCCGCCGCTCTCGTTAGCTCAGGCCACGGCCCTCATGACAGCCCCGGGCCAAGTCTTCGAACTCGAAGAACGCCTCGTGAACGGCGTGCCGACGACGGTGTGGAAGAACGCGCCGGCCACGTTGCGTGACGTCTTCGAATCGACGTCTCGCCACGGCGAACGCGAGTTTCTTGTCTACGAGGACGAACGCATGAGCTTCGCCGAGCACTATCGACGCGCCGCGACGCTGTCGCGGCGCTTGGTGGAGGTCGGCGTCGGGCCCGGGGACCGCGTCGCGATCGCCTCGCGCAACCTACCCGACTGGGTGTGCGCGTATTGGGGGATCGTCATCGCGGGGGCCATCGCGGTGCCGCTCAACGCCTGGTGGTCGAGTGACGAGCTTCGATACGGGCTGGCCGACTCGGGCGCGCGCGTGCTGTTCGTCGATGACGAGCGACTCGACCGCGTCAGGCCCCTGTGGGACGACCTGGTCGATCTCAACTACGCCGTGGTGCTCTCGACCGGCGAGCCCGTCGCACGGGCGACCGACCAGTCCGGACGGGTGCGCGTCGTTTCCTTCGACGACTTCCTGGGCACGGTCGACCGCGACGCGACACCCGTCGACGTCTCGATCGAGCCCGACGACGACGCCACCATCTTTTACACCTCGGGCACCACCGGACGTCCCAAGGGAGCGGTGGCGACGCACCGCAACATCGTCACCAATCTGAT
>JAKBCI010000165.1 GCA_021807965.1 Actinomycetes bacterium | reverse complement strand
CGTAAGACGGTCAACGTGGTGACGCGCACCGAAGAGGGCGAGTACGTCGCCACGCCGGCGCCGGCCTACGCTGATGACGTGGCTCACGACCTCGCGCCCACGCCGGTGCCCGACTTCATCGAGGCGACGACCCCCGAACAGCCACCGAGCGACGGCGTACGTACGATCGAACGCTAGGCCGTGGCCGGTCTGCGCGCCGCCGCGGCGATCGTCGCGATCGCGGCCAGCGTCGGGATGTCGTCAGCGCCGTCCTCGCCACGCACGGCGCAGCGCCCGGTGCTCGAGCGGCCCCAGGTGGGCTGGATTGTGGCGAGTCGATCGGCGCGCGGGGTCATGGTCGACTATCGAAACGTGAGCGTCGGCGCGATCACGTTTCGCGCGCTACGACTACGGGCCCGCTCGACGTTGCTGCGCTGGCACGTCGGATCGACTGATCCGACACCCGCCGCGCTGCCGCTCGACGCTGGACCGAGCATCGATTGGGCCAACGAGGGCCCCGCCGGGGTGGTCGCCGTCTTTAACGGCGCCTTCAAAGCCGCCGCGGACAGCGGCGGCTCGATGGTCGACGGTCTGGTCTTGTCGGCGCTGCAACCCAATCGCATGACCATCGCGCTCGACGCGGCGGGACACTGGGCGATGGGACTGTGGGGGTCGGTCAACTTCCCGCCGCGCGGTTTTCACCCGATCAGTCTTCGCCAGAACCTCGGTCCGCTCGTCTGGAACGCCCGGCCGACCGCCGCCGCGCTCTCGGCGAACTGGCGCCAGTGGGGCGACCCCCTGCACGAGGTGCCTACCGTGGCGCGCACGGCGCTCGGCGTGGATCGTGCCGGCGACCTCATCTTCGTCGCGACGATGCAGCCGACCCTCGCCGGACCGCTCGCCCGCGCGCTCGCGGCGGCGGGCGCGGTGATGGGCATGGAGCTCGATATCAACCCGTTCTGGCCCATATTGGGCGCCCCGTTTGCACCGCTGCACCGCCCCGGCCCAATGCCGGTGCAGCTGCCCGAGTCGATGCATAGCCCGACGGTTTACGAGACGGGGTGGCAGCGCGACTTCTTCGTTGCGTTGGCCGAACCGCCGTCGTGGCAGTGCTGGTGGACCTCGACGGGCCTGCGTGGGACCGGACTGCAGCCTCAGCCCCTGCATCGAGCGGGACCGGGCTGTTCGGGGTCGACTCGCTCGACCGCGCCACTCGCGACGAGCACGAGCACGAGCAACACCACGAGTCCGACGCCCACGTCCACGTCGACCTCGACACCCGTGGTGGTTGCCCCCGCATCCTAGGGGGCCAGCCCGACGTGCCTAGCATGGGATCCGTGAGCGCCCCCGATCCCCAGTGGCCGTCGGCGGCGTCGTTGGTCACGGATCAGCCGCTCGACGCTCGGCGATGCGTCAACTTGATCGGCGTCTCGACGTACCTGACGTCGCTGACGCCGCGTTCGTGGCACAGTACGCCAGCGGCGGTTCGCGAGGCCCTGGGGCGCTTCTCAACCTGGTCGTATCGCGATAGCCTCGACCTGGCTGACGTGGTCGCAGTGGTCGATCGCGGCGATGTCTTTGAACCCGACGGCGAGGGAGGGACCGACCGAGTGGCCGCCGTGGTTCGCCAGTCGACGGCCGATCTACACGTGATTCTGGGCGGCGACAACGCCGCAACCTGGCACGCGCTGAGCGCTCTGGGCGGTGACGATCTGAGCGAGTGGGGTTTGATCACGCTCGATGCCCACCTCGATCTTCGCGACGGCGTCTCCAACGGCTCGCCGGTGCGCCAGCTCCTTGACGCGGGTCTCGACGGGTCGCGCGTCGTGCAGATCGCCATCGCGGACTTCGCTAACTCGCCGTTCTACGCGGCGCGAGCGGCGGCGGCGGGCATCACCGTCTGGCCGCGAGGCGTCGTCAGCGAGCGTGGGATCGCCGCGGTCGTCGATGACGCGCTTGGCGTGGCCGGGGCCGGCAATCGGCCAATCTACGTCGACGTCGATCTCGACGTGGCCGACCGCGCCGTCGTACCGGGTTGTCCCGCGGCCGTGCCCGGCGGGCTGTCGGCCGACGACCTGCGCACGGCGGTGCGCCAGCTCGCCAACGACGGGCGCGTGCGCGCGATCGACTTCACCGAGGTTGACGTCGGCCGCGACAGCGATGACCAGCGGACGGTGCGGCTCGTGGCGCTGCTGGTTCTCGAGGCCCTGGCGGGCGTGGGGAGGCGGACGTGATGACGGTGGTGGTGGGACTCGAGACGTTGCGGCGCTCCCAGGTCGTCGCGGTGGCGCGCGACGGCGCCCCGGTCGAGCTGTCCGGCGCGGTGCTCGAGCGGCTGGGTGAGCGGCGCCGAGCCATCGACGCCCTCGTCGAGAGCGGGACCCCGGTCTACGGTCTCTCGACCGGCTTCGGCGCGCTGGCGACGACGTTCATCACGCCCGACCAGCGACGAGACTTGCAGCGCTCGCTCATCCGATCTCACGCCGCGGGGGTCGGTGACGAGGTCGAGACCGAGGTGGTGCGCGCGATGATGGTGTCGCGGCTGACCAACCTGTGCAGCGGGGTGTCCGGGGTACGTCCGTCAACCGCGCTGGCCTACGCGGCCCTGCTAAACGCTGGCATCACGCCCATCGTGCACGAGTACGGGTCCCTCGGTTGCTCGGGCGACCTCGCCCCGCTGGCGCACGTCGCACTCGCGCTGATGGGCGAGGGCGAGGTCCGAGACGGGCGCGGCGAACGCCAGCGCGCGTCCGAGGCGCTCGAGGCGGCTGGCTTGGCGCCGGTCATCCTCGCCGAGAAAGAAGGCCTTGCGCTCATTAACGGTACCGACGGCATGCTCGGACAGCTGATCCTCGCCATCGACGACCTCGAGTCGCTGCTCGACCACGCCGACCTGGCGGCGGCCCTCTCCATACAGGCGCTGCGCGGCACCGACCGCGTCTTCGCCGCCGAGATCCACGCGCTTCGCCCCCACCCGGGCCAGCGCACCAGCGCGGCCAACCTGCTCGCGCTGCTCGCCGACTCGCCGATCGTCCAGTCGCACCTCGATGACCCGAGCCAGGTCCAAGACGCCTACTCGCTGCGCTGCGCGCCCCAGGTCCACGGCGCGGCGCGCGACACGCTCGCCCACGCCACGCGCGTGGCCGAGATCGAGTTGGCTTCGGCGATCGACAACCCATCCATCTTGCTCGATGGCACGCTCGTGTCCAACGGGAACTTTCATGGCGCGCCCGTCGGCTACGTGCTCGACTTCCTCGCGATCGCGATCGCCGACGTGGCCTCCATCGCCGAACGCCGTACCGATCGGCTGCTTGACGTGGACCGCAGCTGGGGACTGCCGCCGTTTCTCGCCGATCAGGCCGGCGTCGACTCGGGACTGATGATCGCGCAGTACTCGCAGGCGGCCCTGGTGAGCGAGTTGAAGCGGCTCGCCGTCCCCGCGAGCGTCGACTCGATTCCGTCTTCGGGCATGCAGGAGGATCACGTCTCGATGGGCTGGCACGCCGCCCGAAAGCTTCGCCGCGCGGTGGAGGCGCTGACCGACGTGCTGGCGATTGAGCTGCTGGCGGCGGCGCGAGCGCTGGCCCTGCGCGCGCCGCTCGATCCCTCGCCGGCGACCGCCGCCGTGCGCGATCGGATCAACGAGGCCTCGGGGGGTCCCGGTCACGATCGCTGGCTGGCGCCGGCGATCGCCGCTGTCGGCGAACTGGTGCGCGAGGACGTGCTCGTCGAACTCGTGCGCGACCGCCTCGAGCCGCGGACCTAGCTAGCGCGATTGACCAGCGCGACGGCGACGGCGAGCCGGTTGGCGTCGTGAACGATGCCCGACGCCGCGTGGTAGAGATGAGGTCGAGGAGGTGGGACATGGACGGGGCACGACCGGTGCGCGCAGCGCGCGGTACGACGCGTTCGACGCTCGGGTGGCCCCAAGAGGCGGCGCTGCGGATGCTGCAGAACAACCTCGATCCCGAGGTTGCCGAGCGTCCTGACGATCTCGTCGTCTACGGGGGGACCGGGCGCGCCGCGCGCGACTGGCGCAGCTTTGACGCACTGGTGCGCACGCTTCGCACGCTGAAGGGTGACGAGACGATGCTCGTCCAGTCCGGGCGACCGGTGGGGGTCGTGGTGACCCACGAGTGGGCCCCGCGCGTACTGATCGCCAACTCGAACCTCGTCGGCGACTGGGCCACCTGGCCCGAGTTTCGCCGACTCGAGACGATGGGTCTCACGATGTACGGCCAGATGACCGCCGGCTCGTGGATCTACATCGGCACCCAAGGGATCCTCCAGGGAACCTACGAGACCTTCGCCGCGGTCGCCGCCAAGCGATTCGGCGGCACCCTCGCGGGCACGCTAACGCTCACCGCCGGGGTCGGCGGCATGGGCGGTGCCCAGCCGCTCGCGGTCACGATGAACGACGGGGTGTGCCTCTGCGTGGACGTCGACCCCACTCGCTTGGCTCGGCGAACCGAGTTGCGCTACCTCGACGAGTGGACCCGGGACCTCGACGACGCCGTGCGCCGGGTCCTCGCGGCCAAGGCCGCGCGCCAGCCGTTGAGCGTGGGCGTCGT
>JAKBCI010000164.1 GCA_021807965.1 Actinomycetes bacterium | reverse complement strand
GAGATCACCGACGAGTCCGACCTGCCCCAGGACGAGGACGTCGAGGTCATCGAGGGCGCCGGGCTGGTGGTGAGCGGCCGGCTCAACATCGACGACGTCAACAACGAGTACGACCTCGACCTGCCCAAGGACGGCTGGGACACCGTCGGGGGGCTGGTGCTCGACCTCGCCGGGGGTGTCCCGGCCCAGGGCGACGTGCTCGAGGTCGAGTCCTACGTCTTGACCGTGGTACGCATGGACGGACGCCGTATCGAAGAAGTGTTGATCAAGAAGTTGGAAGCCACATGAACCATTCAGGATTCGCCGCCGTCATCGGACGGCCCAACGTGGGCAAGTCGACCCTCGTCAACCAGGTGGTCGGCACCAAGGTGACCATCACCTCGGCCAGTCCCAACACCACGCGAAACGCCATTCGGGGGATCTTGACCGTTGATGACGTCCAGGTGGTCTTCGTCGACACGCCGGGTATCCACCGACCCAAGACCAGTCTGGGCAATCGACTCAACGAGACCGCGCGCGCCTCGGTCGACGGGGTCGACGTCATCCTGGCCGTGATCGAGGCCGGCAAGGAGATCGGGCCCGGCGACCGCAACGTCATCGCCACCATGCTCGAGCACTGCCGACGTCCCCGGGGCCCGCGCGGATGCGTCATCGTGAACAAGATGGATAAGACCGGGCGCGACGCGGTGGCGGCACAACTGATGGCCGCGCACGAGGCGGTCGCGGCGATCGGTGAGGAGAAGGGCATTCGTGACGCCGCGGCGCTCGTCGAATACTTCCCGGTGTCGGCCAAGACCGGGGCGGGCGCCGCGGAGTTGGTGCGTTACGTGCAGGGACTGATGCCCGAAGGGGAGTTCCTCTTCCCCGCCGAGGAGGTATCCGACGTGCCAGAGGCCATGTGGGTGGCCGAACTGGTGCGCGAGCAGCTGGTGCGCAAGACCAAGCAGGAACTGCCCCATTCGATCCACACGCGCGTCATCGAGTTCGAGTGGCCCCACATCATCGTCGAGATCGTCGTCGAGCGAGAGAGCCAGAAGGGCATGGTCATCGGCAAGGGTGGCCAACTCCTCAAGGACGTCGGCATCGCGGCGCGCCGCCAACTCCCCGAAGGCTGCTACCTGGAGCTCAAGGTCTCGGTCGAAGCGAGCTGGCAGAAGCGCGACGACGTCATGGACCGATTCGGCATCTAGCTGTCGAGCGCCGGCGATACGTCGAGCGCCGGTTCGTCGGGGCTCGAGGCGCGACTCGAACGCAGCGCGATGACCGTCGAGGTGCCCAGCAGCACTGCGGCCGCCACGAGCAGGGTCCTCGGCGCCAGTCCCACGTACTTGAGGCCGCTCAGCAGCGCCATCGACGCGAGGTAGGGACGTAGCGTCGCGGTGAAGGCGTGAGAGGAGAGCAGGGATCCCGCCACGACCGCCGGCAGGGAACCGATGATGATCGAGGCGGTGACCGAGAACTCGACGTGGCCGAACATCAGCGTGCCCAGGGTCGCCGCGGCGGTCAGGGGGATCGATTGGGCGAGGTCGGTGCCCACGAGCTGATCGGTGCGCATGTGGGGATGGATCAACAGCAACATCACGATGATGAGCGAGCCGGCGCCCACCGAGGTCAGGCCCACCATGAATCCACCGAGCACCCCGACGCCGACGATCACGAGACGATTCACCCGCAGGGGCTCGTCGAGCTCCGCGCGTGAGCCGAAGAACGCCCGGCCCGCCATCGCGGTCGCGCCCACGATCAGGGCGACGCCCAGGATGACCTCGAGGCGGTGCTCGGCGCGCTGGGTCGATCCGAGCAAGTGCATGACGTAGGTGCCCACGACGGCTGAGGGGACCGATCCGTAGCAGAGATAGCGAACGAGGCGGGGCTGGATGGTCTTGCGGTGCCAGTGGACCGCGACGCCGAGCGGCTTCATGAACAAGGCGGCGATCAGGTCCGAAGAGATCGCCGCGGAAGGAGCGATCCCGAAGACCAGCACCAGCATCGGGGTCATCAGGGCGCCCCCGCCCATCCCGGTGAGCCCGACCAGGAAACCCACGATGACGCTGCCGAAGACCAGGGCCAGGTTCACGTGCACGGTTACGCCTTCGCTCGAGTGCTAGGTATCTACCTAGATTTCCTAGTGAAATAGTAGCATATTGGTCAGGCACCGCAGCCATCAGGGATCGGGCGTGATTGGACCCGCTTGGCCGCTCGCCGAGTCGTCGCCCGTCGCGCAGGCGCGACGACTCGCGTCGTCAGTCGCGCAGTTCCTTCAAGAATGACGTGACCTCGTTCTGGTCGCGGGTGCGCTTCATGGGCGGGAGCTTCTTGAAGAGCATCGAGCGATATCGCGCCTCGGCCAGTCGCGTGTCGAGCACCGCCACGACGCCGTGGTCACTGGCGTTGCGGATGAGGCGCCCGACGCCCTGGGCGAGCAACATCGTCGCGCGCGGCAGGTCGACCTCGAAGAAGGGGTTCGCCGAGCGTTCCTGGCGGGCCTTGAGCAGGGGGTCGTTGGGTACGCTGAAGGGCAGCCGGTCGATGGTGACCAGTGAGAGGGAGTGGCCGGGGACGTCGATGCCCTGCCAGAAGCTGGTCACGGCGAAGAGGCTGGCCTCGGCGCTGTCGCGGAACTGCTCGATGATGCGTTGACGCGACAGAGTGCCCTGGACGAGCACCGGGGTATCAAGACGTGGCGCCACGGCTTCGGCGACGCGGTTCATGACCGATCGGTTGGTGAAGAGTGCCAGGGTGCGTCCGCCGGCCGCGGTGATGAGCTCGACGAGCTCATCGATGATTGCGCGCTCGGCTCCTTCGGCGTTTCGAGAGGGGAATGCTGCGGGCACGTACAAGAGTGAATTGTTCTGATAATCAAACGGGCTCTCGAAGCGTTCAACGGCGCAGTCGGCGTCGAGGCCGAGGTTCTTCGCCAAGTTGTCGGGAATCGTGGCACTGGTCAGCACTGCGGTGACCGAACCCCACAGTTCCTCGTGGAGCCGAGGGCCAACGTCCACGAGTGACACCTCGATGTCGACTTCGCGGTCACGCTTGGTCACGTAGAGCAGTTCGCCGTCGCGCAGCGCGCTCACCCGATCGAGGTCGTTCATCAAGTGCACACCGGGGCCGAGCGCTCGAATCTTTCGTGCGGCGCTCTCGGGGTCCGTGGGCTCTAGAGCGCGAAGCGCTTCCACGAGACGCACCACGAGCTCGGCGGACCTGGTGAGTTCGCGTCGACTGTCCTCATCGAGTCCGGTCAGTTCATTTCTTTCGAATTGGATCTGTAGTGTGGCGGCCAGTCGATCAGCGCTGTTCATGAGATCAAGACAGGTCGGCGCGAACTCGGGTCCGAGGAGTGATCGCGCCGTACCGGACAAGGCGCGAAGTCGCGACGCATTGAGCGAAGTCCCGAGCAGCGAGGCGAAAATGTCCAGCACCTCATGGGCTTCGTCAAAGACGACCAGCTCGTGGGCGGGCAGCAGCATCGAGCCCGACGCCAGGTGAGCGGCGTACAGGTGGGTGTTCACGATGAGCAGTGAACTCTCGCTCGCCCGGTCTTTCGCGAGCTCGGCGAAACACGTCTGACCCTGGGGGCATCGTGATCGCTCCAGGCACTCTTGTGGGGTGACGGAGAGACCTCGCCACGCACGCTGATCGATCTCGAAGGTGAGCTCATCACGGTCGCCCGTCGTTGTCTCGCCAGCCCATTTCAAGATGCGTCGCATCTGATCGGCGACACCCTTGGGTACCTCGGTGCCGTCATCGAAACTCATTTGGCCCGCTCCCGCCACCGCCGTGGCGCGGTTACGACAGAGGTAGTTGTTCTTCCCCTTCAGTACCGCGACGTTGGTGCGCGCAGTGTGGGCGCTCACCAGGGGCGCGTCCTTCTGGGCAAGTTGGTCCTGCAAGTTCTTCGTGGCCGTCGCGATGACGACACGCTGGCCGGAGAGCGCTGCGGGCACGAGGTACGCGAGCGACTTACCAACGCCCGTGCCGGCTTCAATGATGGTGTGGCGGCGGTTCGAGAATGCCTCGGCGACGCTTCTCACCATTTTGCGCTGTGCGTCGCGTACTTCACCGCCCCCGGGCAGGTCGTTCGTGATTGACTCCAGCAACTCCAGCGCACGTTCGACATCGATCGAAATGCGCTCGTGGTCGAGTTGAATGCCACTGTGCTCGTCGGGCTCGACGTAAGGGGTCAGCTCGTCGGGGTCAAAAGAATTCACGCGACGACCTTAGAGGGTGGCTCGATCAACCTTTTCTTTCCCCTGAACTAGGTTTTGTTCGTGTCAGATCCGCGTCCCACTCCCGTGCCCGACTCCCTTGAGCGTGACAGAGTCCCTCGCCACGTCGCCATCGTGATGGACGGGAACGGCCGCTGGGCGCAGCGTCGAGGACTCGCGAGGACCGAAGGCCACGGGGCTGGGGAAGTAGCGCTCGTCGACGTCACCTACGGTGCGCTATCGGTGGGCGTGAGCGCGCTGACCGTCTACGCCTTTTCTACCGAGAATTGGCGCCGACCCATTGACGAGGTTCGCTACCTCATGAACTTCAACAAGAGCTTGCTCGAGCGTCGACAGAATGAGCTGCACGAACAGGGC
>JAKBCI010000163.1 GCA_021807965.1 Actinomycetes bacterium | reverse complement strand
CGTGTGCTCCTCTTCGTGCACGGGGGCGTCATCGAACAAGCGATCAAGGTGGTCAGCGAATTCGACGCCGCCCGGCGGCTCGGACTGCGAACCGAGCACGCGTCCCTGACCGAGGTCGAGCACCGCGACGGCTCGTTTCGGCTTTTGCGCTACAACGATCGCGCGCCGTTGATCGAGGCGTAGTTCTGGAGGAACTCCGACACGTGGAACGCGAGGTCGAGGCTCTGGGTGGCGTTCAGTCTCGGGTCGCAGATGGTCGTGTAGTTGAGGTCGAGGTCAGCCTCGTCGAGCCGTGAGCCACCACCCAAGCATTCGGTCACGTCGTCCCCGGTGAGTTCAATGTGCAGACCACCGGGCCACGTGCCGAGCGTCTGGTGGACGTCGAAGAACTGGGAGGTCTCAGCGAGCACGTCGTCAAAGTGGCGCGTCTTTTGACCGCCCACGACACGGAACGTGTTGCCGTGCATGGGGTCGCACGCCCACACCACGCTACGGCCGTCGTCGCGAAGCGCTTCGACCAACGGCGGCAGGCTCTCCCTGATCCGCTCGACGCCCATCCGCGAGATGAGGGTGAGCCGCCCCGGCACGTTGGCCGGATTGAGAACCTCGACGAGACGGCGAAGTTCGTCAACGTCCATGGAGGGTCCGACCTTAAGCCCCAACGGATTCGAAACGCCGCGGAGAAACTCCACGTGGGCGCCGTCGAGCTGGCGAGTTCGGTCGCCGATCCACAGCATGTGCGCCGAACAGTCGTACCAGTCACCGGTGAGCGAATCCCGTCGTGTGAGCGCCTGTTCGTAGGGGAGGATCAGTGCTTCGTGACTGGTGTAGAACTCCACTCCTTGCAAGGCGGAATCGTCGTGGAGGTCGATGCCGCAGGCCCGCATGAACTGCAGGGCTCGCTCAATCTCGTCCGCGACCATCGAGTAGCGCTTGCCCTCGAGCGAGTTCGCCACGAACTCCTGATTCCACGCGTGCACGCGCGAGAGGGCGGCGAAGCCACCGGTCGTGAAGGCCCGCAGCAGGTTGAGGGTGGCCACGCTCTGGTGGTAGGCGGCCAAGAGTCGATCTGGGTCGGGTCGCCGTCCCGCTGGCGTGAAGTCGTCCGAATTGACGATGTGCCCGCGAAACGCCTCGAGGCGAACGCCGTCTCGCTCCTCGAAGTCGTCGGATCGAGGCTTCGCGAATTGCCCCGCGATGCGGCCAACCTTGATCACCGGCACTCCGGCCGCGTAGGTGAGGGCCACCGCCATCTGCAGAATTACCTTCAATTTGTCACGGATGGCGTCGGCGGAGCCCTCGTCGAATGACTCGGCGCAGTCGCCAGCCTGCAGCAAGAACGCGCGCGCGCCGGCGACGTCGCCGAGGTGTTGCAGCAGGCGCCGGGCTTCGCCCGCGAAAACCAGGGGCGGCTTGGTGGCCAGTTCGCGTTCGACTCGCTCGAGGTGATCGAGGTCGGGCCACGCTGGGTTTTGGCGGACTTGGTGCGAGCGCCACGAGGTGGTCGACCACTCGTTGGACGTGGATGACATCACTTCAGCGTAGGGCTTCGCGCGCTGGCGGAGCAATCAGCAGGTTCTCGGCCCGGGCGGACGGCGGCGTGCCCGGTAGGCTGGCCCCGTGACAGTCCGGCGCATCGGTCTCTTTGGGGGGACCTTCGACCCGCCGCATTTCGGTCACGTCGCCGCCCTGCGGGCAGCGGCGCGCAGCCACCGCTTCAACGAGATCGAAGTGACCGTCGCGGGCGACCCGTATCAGAAGAGCGCGCGTGGTCCGGTGCGTCCCGCGCCGCTGCGCCTGGCGATGGCGAGGGCGGCGTTCAGCGGCCTGGAGCTGGTGGACGTGTCGGACCGCGAGATCCGCCGTAGCGGACCCTCGTACACGATTGACACCGTACGAGAGTTGCTGAGCGAGGCTGACGAAGTCGACCTGATCATTGGCGCTGATTTGGCTGCACAACTCGATCAGTGGCACGACGCCAGCACGCTGCGGACCCTGGTGCGGGTGGGCGTCGTGCCGCGGCCGGGGGGTGCACTGGCCGTTGCGCCCGGTTGGATCGCCTACGAAATCGCGATGGAGCCGGTCGATCTTTCAAGTACGTACCTACGCGACCGGCGCCGGAGCAACGAAAGTTTGCACGATTTGGTGCCCGACGCGGTTATTCCGCTGTTCGAAGGTTTTCGAGGGTAAGGTTTGTCCGTCATGGCGGTTCGAAATTTCGATGTGACTAGTTCGCGGGAGGCGCGTTACGCGGTAGCGCCACCGCGTCGTCGCGCCGATGTTCGTCGAGCGAAGCAACGGTGGGCGGTCGCTGGCGTCGTTGGCGTGACCGTGCCATTTGTAGCCGTTCTCGTGGTGCTCGGGGTGGCCCACTGAGCGAGTTTGCCTCTAGCGCGGCGGTGGTCCGCGGCGTCTTCGATGGGTACGTAGAGCGCCTGGTCGACGCCGCCTTGCGCGGCGCGGACGAGAAGCTGGCCTTGGACCCCGTGGTGCTCGACATGCGTCGCCTGGTCGACTCGTTTGACGCGCTGGTGCTGACATCGGGCGCGTCGGATCGTCAGGTGCGCGCGATCGCCGACGAGATTGAGCGCGCCATCGCCGTGACGACCACCGTGCACCCGCTTCGCGTCGAGGGTCTCGCGCAGTCTCAGTGGATTGCGCTCGATTACGGTGACGTGATCGTTCACGTCTTTGACCTCGCCTCGCGCGACTACTACGACCTCGAGCATCTCTGGAGCGCGGCGCCGGCGCTTCGAGCACCTACCCGTTGAGCAGCGACTGGTAGTCGGCCACGGTGACGAGCGTGGCCGGCGGACCGTCAGGTCGGGGCAGGCGTTCGGGTGCACCCGCCACCGAGATGCGAATGCCTCTCGTTGCGCCCACGTCGTACGCCGTCATCACGATCTGGCCAATCGCGAGGATGAGCTGGCGGCGGGGAATCGTGGCCAACGAGCGCGCCACCTCAATGAGTCCAACGCCGTGCACGATGGTCGCTTGGGTCACGACGAGGTCACTCGGAATGGCGCTGGTGTAACCGGTGCCAACCTCGAGGTCGGTCGGGCCGAGTATGAGCTCTCGAAGCACGGAGAAGAGCGTCGGTGGTGACGGCACGATCCGACTGGAGGGTGCCAGGTGCCCAGTGGCGTCAACGATGTAGACCGGCTGCGTAATGAACACCACCCGGCCGTTATTAGTTCCGGGAATCGTTTGGCCCAACAGCCCAAGTGGAACCACCTTGGGGCTGATCGTGGAGGGGCGCTGCGACGTGGGTACCAGCGTGCAGGCGCTCAGCGTCAGCGACGCGGCCAGACCGAAGGCGACGGCGCGAGCCTTCACTGGGCGAATTCCTCGGACACGGGAAGGCTGATTTGGATCCGAGCGCCCCCTTCGGGGCTCTCCGTTGCGCTGATCGTGCCGCCGAAGGCCGCGACGTGATCGCGCACGAGTGCGAGGCCCAACCCGGTGCCACGAACGACACCGCGGTCGTTGGCCGCGCGCCCTCGGTAGAAGCGCTCGAAGATCTGGTCGCGTTCGTCGGGGGCTACGCCCGGGCCATCGTCGTCCACGTTGATGAACAGTTTGCCGTCCATCATTTGGAGGCGGATCGCCACAACCCCGTGAGCGTAGCGTTCGGCGTTGGACACCAGATTGGTCATGACCCGTTCGAAGCGGCGACGATCGACGTTCACCGAGGGGGTGCCTAGATCGTCGTCGACGAGCACGCGGGGGATCGGCAAGCCGTAGCGCTGGGCGGCGCTACGGGCCGATTGGCGAATGAGCTCGATCGCGGGTACCGTTTCGATAACGTGGGGAGCCGCGCCGGCGTCGCTGCGTGCGATCTCGAGCAGGTCATCGACCAGCGATTGAAAGATCGCCAGGTCGGCCGCGAGCAAATCAAGGCTTTCGCGACCGGCTTCGGAGAGTTCGTCACGGTGCTGCTGCAAAACGGACGTCGTGGTGGCCAGGGTGGTCAGTGGCGAACGTAGCTCGTGACTCACGTCGCTCGCAAAGCGAGCGTCGCGTTCGAGCCGCTCGACGAGGCGACTCACCATGGAATTGAACGACTCCGTGAGTTGCTGGACTTCCTTATCGGATCGGGTTATCGAGAGGCGCGTCGTAAAGTCGCCATCGGCGATGGCGACGGCGGCCTCGGAAACTCGCTCGATCGGTCGTACCGCGCGGCGAGAGACCCACAGGCCGCCCGCCAGTCCAATGAAGGACGTCAGCAGCGCGCCAAGTCCGAGCAACTTCACCAACGTGCGCAGCGTGTTCTCAAGGCCCCCGAGGTCGAACACTTCGAAGACCTGCGTCTCGACCGCTGGTATGGGCACGCCGACGACGAAGATGACTCGGCCCCGGACGTCCAGGGTCTGCTGGACGACGTGGCCACGATCCACCAGGGCGATGATCGACGGTGTAACGTCAGCCACCGCTGCCCCATTGCTGCGCGAAAGCCATTGATGATGCGTGTGAACCAGCACGCTGGAGTTGGTGGCCTGCTCGATGGAGTTGAGCTGATTCGCCAGATCGGGCGGGGAGGTGTAGAGCGTGGAGCGGATGAGGGCGGCGTTGACGTAGCCCTGGCGCAGATCGGTCTGTTGCTGGTTGTTAACGAGAACG
>JAKBCI010000162.1 GCA_021807965.1 Actinomycetes bacterium | reverse complement strand
CCAGAAATGAGCGAGCAGCCAACCGCCCACGAGTGGCCCGAGAGCCAGTCCGAGGCCATTGGTACCCGACCAGATGCCGATGGCTCGGGCCCGGTCGCGGGGGGCGGTAAAGACGTTAGTCAAGATCGATAGCGTCGACGGCATCACGGCCGCACCGCCGACGCCCATGAAGGCCCGTGCGGCGACGAGGCCCGACGTCGAACCCGCGAAGGCCGAGAGCGCCGAACCGACGGCGAAGACACCTAGACCCGCAAGAAATACTCGCTTGCGTCCCACGTGGTCGCCTAACGAACCAGCAGTCAGCAGCAGACCCGCCAGCACGATCACGTACGCGTCGACAATCCACTGCAGTTGACTCGAGGTGGCGTGCAAATCTCGCACAATGCTCGGCAGCGCCACGTTCAGGATTGTTCCGTCCAGATTGATGACCAGAACGCTGAGGCTCAACACGAGCAGCACCACACGACGTGAGCCCCGTCCCGGATCATGGGCACCGTCGTAGCGTGGTGCCGAAAGACCCGTTCGCGACACCCCAACCTCCCCGATAGCCGGACACTAGCGACGCCACCGCCACCACCGCGTAGGGTCGAAAGTCACGTCAACAACTCGTTACCAGCACCCGGCGGTGCCAGTACCGGCGCGGTAACTTGAGTCCGTGCTACCGACACCGGCGCCACCGATTGAGCCCAACGAACGACGACGTTGATCGTGGCAGTCGGGCTCGCCGTCGTCTTTGGTTTACTCACCGCGCTCGCGAACGGCATCATGATCACGACCCAACACATCGCGAGCACGGGTCGCGACTCGCCGCGCCGAGGTTGGGCGCTCGTTCGCTACCTGTTTCATCACCCCCTGTGGCTGTTCGGTTGGTTGGGAGCCGTCGCGTCACTCGTCTTCCAGGCACTGGCCCTGCACTTTGGGCCACTCGCCCTCGTGCAGCCGTTGCTCGTCAGTGAGCTCGTCGTCGCGCTGGTGCTGCGACGTCTCTGGCTGGGTCAACACCTGCAAGCAGTGGCCTGGGGTTCGGCGGCGGCTACCACCGTCGCGCTCGCGATCTTTCTCGTCGTCGCGACGCCCCACGGTCCGACGTGGTCGCCACCGGCTTCGCGCTGGTCGGCGCCCACCGCAGTCATCGCCACGTTGGTCGTGATCGCCATCGTCATCGCGCGCTTCGGATCGGCGTCACGTCGAGCGGGTGGTTACGCCGTTGCTACGGCGCTGCTGTGGGCGCTCGAGGCGACGTTCATCAAATCCGCCACCGACGTACTGTCAACTCGCTCACTCGGCTCGCTGCTCACGAGTTGGCCACTCGACGCCCTCGTCGTTTGCGGCGTGCTCGGTCTGGTCACCGAGCAAGCGGCCCTCCACGTCGGACCGCTCAAAGTCTCTCAACCGATCATTGTCATCGTCGATCCCCTCGCCTCGATACTGCTCGGGCTTGCCGTCTATCGCGAACAACTAACGAGGTCATCGGGTGCGATCGCCGTGGCCGCCACCGCCTTCGTCGTTGTCGCCATCGGCGTCGTCATCATGACGCGAAGCGTCCCGGCCACCACGACTACTGTGCATCGGTTCTGACGATCGCCATCGGCGTTTCGACGACCACCAC
Organism: Actinomycetes bacterium; assembly: GCA_021807965.1. Next base: position 3,028 of record JAKBCI010000162.1, on the reverse strand, counting down.
CACGTGCGTCGCACGATGCCGCTAGATCTAGATACCCCCAGGGGTATTACGATACTATGGCCGAAGACTCCAACCCGGAGTCGACGACCAGAGGTGTGTCCATGGCCAAGAGCCGTCCGACCCAGTACAACGTCGCGCGCACGATGCGACCGCCGACCGCTGACGCGGCGAGGCCGCGGCCCGGTACACGTCGGCGCGTGCGCCGTCGTCATCGCATCCGAATCACCGTCTTCGCGAGCGCGAGCGCAGCCGTATTGGCCCTCAGCATCACGCTGGCCATTGGTGGCCATTCATCATCGGCCGGGTATCGCACCTCGCCGACCAACTGGTCCTTGCCCACCATCGACGGTCGAGCCACGGTGTCACTCGCGTCGCTACGAGGACGACCCACGGTCGTCAACTTCTTCGCGTCGTGGTGCCAGGTCTGCGCCGCCGAACTCCCCGTCTTCGCCCGTGACGCCGTGGCCCTACGTGGACGGGTCAACGTCATCGAGGTCAACGCGCTCGAAACGGGCAATGGTGCGGCATTCGCTCGCGCGTACCATCTCGCCGCCGACGCCACCGCCGTCGTGAGCGACGTTGGCGGCGCCCAGGACGACGGTCTCTACCAGAGCCTCGGCGGCAGCGGCTCGCTACCCATGACGGCCTTCTACGACGCGACGGGTCACCTCATCACGACGCACGTGGGCGGTTACGACGCGTCGACCCTCGCGGCGCAGCTCCAGCGTCTCTACGGCGTTGCGGTACCCGCCTAAAGGATGGGCGCGTCCAACGTCAGTCTCGTTGCGGCGTTCGTGGGCGGGGTTGCGTCGTTCGCCTCCCCGTGCGTGTTGCCGCTCGTACCGGCGTATCTCGCGATCATCGGTGGACTGGGGGTCTCGCACCCGTCACCCGCGTCGAACGCTCCCCCCGGTCGCCGGCCCGGGGCCCTCACGCGAGACACGATGCTGTTCGTAATCGGCTTTGGCTCGGTGTTCGTCATCCTGGGACTGTCTGCGAGCACGATCGGTCGGGCCGTGATTCGCGAGCAGGGTACGTTGACACGACTGTCGGGCGTCGTCATCGTGCTCATGGCAATTTTTCTCGTGGGAACGGTGGTACTTCGAGCACCGTCGCTCTATCGCGAGTGGCGACCGCACCCTCAGTTGGCCAAACTCGGTCCGTTCGCCGCACCGGTCGCCGGCGCCGCCTTCGCCTTCGGATGGACGCCGTGCGTGGGACCGATCCTCGCGTCGGTACTCGCGCTCTCCACCCAACAGGGACACCTCACGTCCGCCGCCGTACTGCTCGTGGTCTACTCCTTCGGTCTCGGGGTGCCGTTCATCGTCGCCGCGGTGTTCTTGGACCGCGTAACGAAGCCGCTGGCGTGGTTGAAGCGTCACGGCGCCGGCGTGACCATCGCCAGTGCCGTCGTCCTCGCCGCTCTCGGCGTGCTGCTGGTCCTCGACCGTCTGGCGTGGATCACGACGCTCGCACAACGCCTCACCTGACGGCTGGCCGCGACCTCAACGGACAGTGCGAACGGTTACTGGCTAGCGCGACGTTGGCACGCTACCTCGCCACCGTTTCGTCTCGACCCCGCCACCGAGGCGCGCGCTTCTCGATGAAGGCAGTGATTCCCTCTTGCGCGTCCTCAGTGAGCGCGGCCGCGGCCATCACCTCACGCGCGAGCGCGTACGCCTTTGGTTGGTCGAGGTCGATCTGTGCGTAGAAGGCCTCTTTACCAATGGCCTTCGACTCGATGCTTCCTCGCGTAACGCGCCGGACTAGTGCGTCGGTTGCCTCGTCCAGCGCGGCCGCGGGAACTACCTGATTGACGAGACCCCACGCCGCCGCGGTCGCGGCGTCGATCGCGTCGCCGCTCATCCCCATCTCGAGTGCGCGACGGCGTCCAATCAGGCGTCCCACGGCGACGAGCGGCGTAGTGCAGAACAAACCACCTTTACCACCCGGCGTCGCGAAGGATGCCTCCTCTGCCGCGACAGCGAGATCGACCGTCGCGACCAACTGACAACCGGCGCCCGTGGCGAGCCCGTGCACGCGGGCGATAACCGGTTGGGGCATCGCCTGAAAGGCGTTCATCATCGTGGTGCACGTTGCGAAAAGCGCCCGGGACCCCGTCAGATCGTCGCCAGCCATTTCGGCAAAATCGTGTCCGGCGCTGAAGATCTTGCCCTTAGCCGCGAGGATGACTCCCGTAGCGTCACTGGCCGCCACGTCAGTGCAGGCGGCGGTGAGCTCTTCCATCATGCGCCGCGACAGCACGTTCATCCGCTCTGGGTGGTTGAGCCAAATGGTTGTGACGTCGTCGCGCCGCTCTACGATCACGTACTTCATAGGGTCGTTCACGTCCTCCCCATTCGTCATCACCAGGCTACCGCCAGGGCCGTACGGTACGACCGACGTCGTCCCTACAGGTCTGGCAACTGGAAGTCAAGCGTCGGCGCATCGGTGCCGCCATCAATTTCGAGGACTTTGCCCGTCATGAAGGCTCCCGCTCGCGAAGCGAGGTAGACGACGCCGGCGGCGATCTCCTCGGGTTCAGCTATTCGGTGCAGTGGCGTCAGGTCTTCCATCATCAGCTTGAGTTCGGGCGTCCCGGTCACGATCTCGAGTGCCGATGTCGCGGTGGAACCCGCGGCAATGGCGTTCACCCGTATGCGCGGCGCGAGGTCCTTCGCGGCCAGTCGAGTGTAATGGAGCATCGCCGCCTTCACCGACCCGTAGGCGGCGTAGCCCCGGCCCGTCACCCGGCCCATCACGGAGGCGATGTTCACGATCGATCCGCCGCCGTACTCGAGCATCACGGGAACTGCTGCGACGACCAACGCGTGAGTGGTCGTCACGTTGAAGTGGAACGCTTCTTCCAGGTATGCCGCCGGGGTGTCGAGCAACGGCAGCGGAATGGCTCCCCCCACGTTGTAGGTCACCAACAACCCAATGGACAAGGTACAACGCATCACCGCTACCTGGGAGCGCACCACGTCGATGTCCATCAGGTCACCGACCACGCTCACCGCGCGTCGTC
>JAKBCI010000161.1 GCA_021807965.1 Actinomycetes bacterium | reverse complement strand
CGAGCTCGCCAGCCTCGTCGAGACGATCGCCGGCGCGCCGACCGGCGAGGACGCCGTCGCGGCGTCGCGGCTACTCGCCACGCTTTTCGCCTCGCACGTCGCGACCGAGAACGAGGTGCTCCTGCCGCCGCTGGTGGCCGACGAGTCGGTGGTGATGGCGGGACTGCTCGGCCAGATGCAGCGCCTCACCCAGCCGAGCCCCGAGGCGGCGGTTGACGACGCGACCTCGCGCGCGGACCACGAGGCGGTCGTGGTGACTCAGCTGCTCAAGGCGGCGACGGCCCTGGCGCGAGCGGGACAGGGCGACGATGCCTGCACCATCGTCGCGGGCACGTGGGCCGCGCTTCGCGTGCCGCGGCCCGATCTCGCCGAGGTGGTCAATCGTTCGATGCACCGCCTGGTGCGCCTCGTCAGTCAGGAGCCGGTCGCGATCGGCGCCAAGCCCGGCGCCGCTGGGGCGGTCAGCCCGACCGACGCCGGCCAGGTGCTCGACGTGCGCACGATGGCCCCCGCGCAGCGCCACCACACCATCTTCGCGACCTACGAGGCGCTGCGTGCGGGCGAGTCGTTCGTGCTGGTGAACGACCACGACCCCAAGCCCCTGCAGTACCAGTTCGAGGCCGAGCACGCGGGCGCTGTCACGTGGGACTACCTCGAGCGCGGTCCGCGGGTGTGGCAGGTGCGCATTGGTCGAGTCGGTGACGACTTGAAGTCGGCCGACGCCGGACAGGTGCTCGACGTGCGCACGATGGCTCCCGCGCAGCGCCATCAGACCATCTTCGCGACCTACGAGGCGCTGCACGTTCACGAGTCGTTCCAACTCGTGAACGACCACGACCCCAAGCCACTGCAGTACCAGTTCGAAGCCGAGCACGCCGGCGCTTTCACGTGGGACTACCTCGAGCGCGGTCCCCAGGTGTGGCGCGTGCGAATCGGACGCGTCGCGAACTAGGCCAATGCGTTGACGGTCAGGTTCGGCCCTCGGACCCGTCTTCGCGGGGCGCCATTCGGGCGGCGCGACGGTTGGCGGGGTGGCGGTCGCGACTGAGTCGACTCGCCTCGTCTCGGATCCGCTGCCAGTTCGCGAGACGCTGCGGGTCGATCGTTCCCGCCGCGACGGCCGCGAGCACGGCGCAACCCTCGTCGGCACGGTGTGCGCAGTCGCGAAAGTGGCACTGGGTGGCCGCTTCGTCGATCTCGGTGAAGGTCTCGTCGAGGTGATCGGGCTCGACGCTGAGGTTGGCGAGCCGGATGCCCGGAATGTCGAGCAGCACCCCGCCGCTAGAGAGCCGGTAGAGCTTGCGCGTCGTTGTGGCGTGGCGGCCGCCGCCGCGGCCCAGTTCACGCGTCGGCTCGTGTCGGTCCTCGAGGGCGTTCAGCAGCGATGTCTTGCCAGCCCCCGACGCGCCGAGCATGACCGCGGTCACGCCCGAGCCCAGCAACTGTCGCAGGTGCTCGATGCCCACGCCGCTGCGCGAACTCGTCGTGAGCACCTCGACGTCGGGGACAGCCGCGTGCACCGTCGCAACCGCCGCTTCGACGCTCTCGGACTCGTCGGCCTTGGTGAGCACGATGATCGGCGGCGCGCCGCTGTCGCGGGCCATGACGGCGTAGCGCTCGAGCATGTGGATGTTCGGGGCGCGGTCGATGGGGATGACGAGCAGCACCAGGTCGACGTTGGCGGCGAGTACCTGGAGGGCGTGGGTTCGCTGGTTGACCCGCTGCAGCGCACTGCGTCGGGCGAGGACCGTCTCGATGCGGTCGTCGCGAACGGCGACCCAATCGCCGGCGACGGGTCGCGGGTCGATGGCGGGCGAGAAGTGGCATAGCGAGACGACCTCCTCGCCGGCTACGTCGAACCAGATCACGTCGGCGTTGGCGCCGTGCACGATGCTCACACGCCCGAGGTCGGCGCCGTCGGCCAGAGCGAACTCGTCAAGCGACGTCCGTCCCAGAGTGCGATATCCCAATGCCACGCGTTCGGTAATGTCTCGCGAATCGTCGTCGTTGCTACCCGCCATGGCCTCCTACTTTCCCACGTTGCGGTCCATCGGTGCCGCGATTGTGCCGCCGGGCAGTGAAACAGTCGAGTGGCTGATCACTAGGTTTCGTGCCCGTGATGACGTCCAGGCGTGTGTGGCGTTGAGCGAATACGCTCGGTGTACTTTGCGGGGGTCACGTGAATAACTACGTCATAGGCATATTGAGCAGCCTCACGGCCCTCGTCATCAGTGTTTTAGTCGCCTATGGCGCGTTTGCCGCGGTCTTTGGCAGGAAACGAAGGAATCGACTTAGGTTCTTTGGGATCAGCCCGACCGACCACTCCCTGGCTATCCGTATCTCGGGTTTCGCGATAGGCACGACGCAATCGGAAAACTCCCAGTGGCACGTCGTTGAAGGTGACGGAGCAGACGTCATGGAGTATCGGTCAGCATTGCGACTTGCTTCGGTGATCACGAACGGCGGGGTACTTGAGAACGTGAGTTCGTTCTTTCACTCCGTAGGATTTCGCAGTCTGCCGAGGAAGCTCACGGTCAGCATCGACGTGCAGCTAGACCACGAACTCCCTGACTCAAACGCGATCGTGACGCTCGGGAGTGGAATTGTCAATCGACTGACTGACGATTTCGTTCGTAAGGCCGGGGTTATCGAATTACGGGAGGTTACTGACGAGAACGGCGCCGCTCGCACGCTCGCCAATGGATCCAAGGTCCGCGACGTTGTAATTACCAAACCGACCGAGGTTGTCCTCGGAAATCGCGAGCAGCGAAAAGTGGGCGCGCCCGAGTACCACCGCGAGTTCGCGTTCATCCAACGCTACAGCGAGCGCGTCAATCACCAGGTGACTCGCACGGTCGTTACCTGCTCGGGACTCGGTCGCGGCGGGACTGCGGCGTCGGCCGCGTGGCTGACCGAACACTGGGACGAGGTGGTGAACTATTGGAATGCCACCTCCAAGGGTTCGCCACAGGTCGATGCGTTCGTCATCGTGCTCGGTTGGTTTGTCCGCGACTTCGCCATTGAACCGCCCCAGTCCGAACTCGTCGTCCTGTGGCCACGGGACTGGTCGGCCAAGACCCCTTCCGTTTTCGGCCGTTGACTATACCGAGTCGCACCGGTAGGCAAGTCGAAAGGCTGCTCCGTGGCGGCACTGGACCTCGCTCGCGTTCGCCGATATCGTGCGTGCGAGGTCGTTGAAACGGAGTTCGCGTGTTCGATGGACGCTCGCCAACATGGAAGTCGGTTGACCACGCCGCCCGGCGGGTTCGAACGCTCGCGGTGATCATTGCGGCTTCGACCTACCTGCTCGTCGTCCTTGGCAGTACGGTTCGTGTCAGCAACTCGGGCATGGGTTGTTCGAGTTGGCCGCTGTGTGACGGTCGGGTCGGGCCGATCGATCATCTGCACCCGCTCCTCGAGCAGTCGCACCGGTACCTCGCGACGATCGTGGTGATCGCGATCGCGGCGCTCATCGCGCTGACAAGGCGAGGCGGGGCCCGGATGCGCCAGGTGCGCAACTACGCCGTGGCGTCACTGGCCATCGTCTCGGTGCAGATCGTGCTGGGCGCGATCACGGTGTTGACGGACAACGCGCCCGCGACGGTGGCGGCGCACCTGGTCGTCGGTCTCGTCTTCCTCGCGGTGGTCACGGCGACCGCGGTCGCGTCGTTCATCGACGGAGCCACGTTCTGGCACCGGTTCGAGGGTCAGTGGCTCGCGTGGGCGAGCGTTGGGGCGCTCTTCGTAGTGCTGCTGTCGGGTTCGATCGTGGTCGATGGCGGGGCCGAGGCGGCCTGCCGGTCCTGGCCCGCCTGTCTCGCCAGCCCGTCGCCGACGCGGCTGGTGAACCTCCAGTATGTGCATCGCTCGCTGGTGTTCGTTGCTGCTTGTCTCGTTGTGGCGTACCTCGCACGACTCTGGCGCAGCCGCGCACTCGCACAGCGGGCGGCCGCCATCGTCGGGATCACGCTGCTCGTCGCCCAGATCGTGGTCGGCGCGTTCGACGCGGTGCTCGGCGCCCCGGCTGCGCTCGCCGACGTGCACCTCGCCCTGGCTTCGGCCCTGTGGACGGTGGTGGTCAGCGCCCTCGTCGCTTCGGCGGTGGCGCCGAGCTCGAACACGTCTCCGATCGATGGTGTTCGCACCCGGCGTCTCGTCCAGTGACGTCGACCCCCGCGTCGTCCGAGACCCGCGTGGCGCGTCGCTAACCTCGCGCGTCGAGCCAGCGTTCGATGGCGAGGCGCTCGAGTCGCGGGTCGGGGCGCAGGACGCTGGTGATCGCGAGGCCCCGCAGCGTGATGAGCAGTTCGTCGAGCTCGAGGTGGGTGAGGTTCGCGCGTTCGGCGCCCTCGACGGTGAGTGCCTCGGCGATCTGTCGGCCCAGCTCTCGCTCGGCGGGCACGAGCGCATCGTGCAGCGACGGATTCGTGCGCGCCGCCATCCACAGCTCGAGGCCGGCGAGGAAGAGCGGCCCCGACATCACCGAGTGCAGCAGCCGCGCCCGTTGCGCTCGTCCCGCCGTGCCCTCCTCGAGGCCCGTCGCGGTGCGTCGCAACAGGTCGAGCTGGCGCTTCGCGACGTGGTGCACCGCGCCGACGAGGAGCTCGTCCATCGACGCGTAGTGGTGCACGAGCGCACCGCGCGAGACCCCGGCCGTGCTCTGCACGCGTTGCATCGTCGTCGCC